>JAAZLX010000130.1 GCA_012799095.1 Tissierellia bacterium | reverse complement strand
TTTTTTCGCAGATAGATACCGATCAAAATCAATATTCCCGGCCACATCAACATGCCACTGGATGAACCGATGCCGGTCTTTGGCAGGGTCTCCTTTATGCTTTGGTTGTCGACCACCATTTCAACCAACTCATCTTGATGCAGTATAGCAAACTCGATGACAGTTTGATCGACTTCATAACCATCCGGCGCTGTTATTTCAACCATCCGGTACTCACCGTAACACAACTCTAGTTCTATGTTACCGGCTTGATCTGTCGTGTATCGACCGACAACTTCATCATCATGTCGAAGTTCAAACACCGCTCCCTTTAGCCGTTCTTCCGTTTCAGGATCCTGCTTCGTTAATTGAAGCTGCCCCCGAATCATTTCATTGGTCATGGTCGAAGGGATGGTTTCACCATCGGTCCTGACTTCAAACCAGTGTTTTTCCGGATTCAGGACATAGCCTTCCGGTGCCTCTTTTTCCAGGAAATAGTATCTGCCATAGGGGATCGGTCTAAATGAAGCAAATCCTGCCTCATCGGTGATCTGTTCCTCGATCAGTTGATCGTCCTGATCATACAATTCGATCCGTGTATCGGGCAGCGGATCCTCGGTACTGATGTCGAGCTTGGTGATCGTAGGTGTACTGTATATCAATCGATTGGTCAGGGCAGAAAGTACGACCACCCGATCGTTTGTGATATCAAACCACTGTTTTTCTTGATTCAAGACATAACCCTCTACCGTCTTTGTTTCTACATAATAATACGAACCATAAGGCTGTTCTTGGAATTCCAACCGACCGGCTTCATCGGTCGTCCCGGTATCGATCAGTTTTCCTTCCTCAGAGTACAAGGCAAACTCAACACCGGCTAATGGTAGGTTTGTTTCCTGACTCCGTTTAGTGATCACAGGTTGGGCATAGATCACTTGATCGGATATGGTTATGTCCACCTCCTCTTGATCATGAGAAATCCTGAACCAATGTTTAAACGGATTGACGACATGACCCTCCGGTGCTTCTTTCTCTAATAGAAAATACCGTCCATAAGCGATCGGGGCGTATCTCGCCACGCCGGACTCATCGGTTGTCCTGGTCTGGAGCAAATCCCCTTCGGAGTTATACAGCTCGATGACTGCACCGGACAACGGTCTTTCGGCTTCCAGCTCGACTTTGGTAACGACCGGGATCCCCATTTTGATTTGATTGGGTAATTCAGCTTTGATTATCTGACCATGATCAGTGATCTCAAAGTGATGTTTACTATCGTTTAGCAAATAGCCTTCCGGTGCCTGAGTTTCGATGAAATAATACTGTCCGACCTCGAGCTGGTCAAATACCGCCAGACCGTTTTCATCTGTTATCTTCCCATCGATTTCTCTGCCGTCATGATGGTACAGACTGATTTTTGTGTCAGGTAATGGCTGTGACGTACTGATATCGACTTTGGAAATTTCCACTTGACCGATACCGACCTGATCGATCATCCGGAAGGTTTGTGTGTCGGCTTGCAACACAACATCGAAGCTCATCGGGTCGGTTGGCTGATAGCCCGTCGGCGCTTTCAATTCCACCACCCGATAGGGACCCGGAGCCAGTCCCAGCCAGGTTTTGGGGCCGGATCCACTAATCCACTCATCGATCATCTCACCGGAAGCCTGTTGTAATTGAAGCTGAGCACCGGGCAGCGGATTCCCCTCCGGATCTGTCTTCAATACCTCGACTCTGGTCGGCTCATTTTGTATGATCACTTCGATCACAGCTTCTCGATCCACGCTTAGATCGACCGGTTCACTCAAGGAAAGATAGCCGGCCGGAGTCGTTATTTCCTCAAGTTGATAGTTTCCATACGGCAGATCGACCAATTCGAGCACTCCCTGCTGATCGGTCACACCACCAGCTATGACACTGCCAGACGAATCGATCAATGAAAATTCCACCCCTGCCAGCGCCGCATCCAGAGCTCCTTGTTTCAACACTCGAATCGAGCCTTTCGGTTCAATCACTGAGACTTGAAAGCTGGTTTCCATTGGGGCGGTGATTTCAAAGGTCGCGATGTCCTGAAAATCGGACGAGTTCTTCCAGTACAAAGTCGTTCCAAGGTGTTGACTGTTAAACCGATCAAACACATATGTGTCATGGCCGGGTGACAATCCGGTGATCGTCAATCGGTTTCCGGAACGCTCAAACGAAGTATGCTTCAGTGGAGCGGATTGTTCCAATAGATCCTCAAGCACACCACTGGTATCTTCCAGGACGATCGATTCGCCCACCTTCAAAGTCAGTTCCTGACCATGAAGTGAAGAAACCTGTTTGTACTGCTCGACCAAGGCAAAGATCTCCGCCTTTCTAGTGGGATAGTCATAGTATTGTAAGCCATCGGGATTCGGTCTGGTCGTACCGGCAAAGGTGGGTGAAAACGAGTACCCCAGTCTCTCCCACAACAGCAGGCTTGTGACAAAATAGTCCTCATAACGCTTCGGAGTCAGTGTCCAGGCGGTGTGGACGATCAACTCGAGATCACGACTCAATTCCGGTGAGATATAATCAAATGGCGGTGCCGTGTCATAGCCGGTATCTTCATACGCCGGGGCATACATCTGAAGACACCAGGCGACCCGCTGATCGATATATTTGATCGGCTCAAGGTATATCATGCGGCCCAGAGTTGGGTGATCGACTTCCAGCTCATAGCCGTCCAGTCTTTCTCCATAGATCAAGCTTCCGGTCTCTCCAAAGACCGATCCCAAACTACCAACGATCAATGTAAAGACGAGACAGAGAATAAATGTTTTTTTCATGGTTCCTCCTGGCTTCACTCTAACAAAATCTTTTACCTGCCAGGCCGGTAAATAAAAGATTTCCAAACTGGCACTCTGGTATACTGATAGTAATTGTGTTGTGATATTATTTCCGATAAAAGACAGGGAGGAATTATGCAGTTACAGGATTATGGCTATGTCCGGGTGGCGACCGCAGTACCGCAGGTCTACCTGGCCGATCCGGTAGCCAACGCCGCAGAAATCATTCGTCTTTACGAACAAGCCAAGTTGTCACAAGTGGAAGTGCTGGTCTTTCCCGAATTGACCACAACCGGTTACTCTTGTGGTGAACTATTCAACCAGGATCTATTGCTGAATGCCAGCAATCATGCCCTG
>JAAZLX010000019.1 GCA_012799095.1 Tissierellia bacterium | reverse complement strand
TCGGTTTCTACCGGTAGAGATTCCGCCTCTGATATGGTTGCTTCCATGCCTGAACCGAAAAATAATCCAAGAAAAAGAACGACACCTAATAATCCTTGTGCTAACCACTTAAGTTTTAACATCTAAACTCTTCTAAATATTTTGTTTGAAAATTGTGTCAGGAAAAAAGTCTACATATATTTGATCGATATAAGAACGGACCACACAATGACTATTTATTTCAGGAATCACCATCACACCCCATCAAAGAGTGTTGTTACAGGATTGTGTCATAACCATTTTGATATGCTACCTTGGACTTCCATCCGGATGATCTAAAATAGTACCACCTTATTGCATTTCGTGGAGTAAACTTATGATGATTTTATATGTAATGAAACTCTTCTTCCAAATTGAACATTGCCAAGTACCATAAGTAAAGTGACGCCAAAATCAATGTAACTACCGACCAGGATTGCATTCACCGACTATGTCGAAGAACCGCATTTAATAAACTGAGATCATGTTCCGCAAAACACAACAAAAGAAAACGTCGTTTTGCTTCTCGAAAATTCTCTACTATTCTTGGGTGTGACAACATGGGGCGAATTATAACATCATTCAGCAGATCGGTCAAACTAATCTAGAGTGACGTCTTGTCGGGCGACAAAAAAGATGATAGCAATGTATCATCTTCCATAATTTGCCTATTTCTTTAGTTGTTACTAAAATCAGATAGTCTGTCCCTTTATCACTCGGGAAACTCCGTCGTTATCAGTCAGTCGGTTTCATTGTCGGAAAGAAGATGATGTCTCGAATCGACGAGGCCCCTGTCAAAATCATGATCAATCGGTCAACACCGATCCCCATTCCTCCGGTCGGCGGCAAACCAACTTCGATCGCTTGTAGAAAGTCTTCATCCATGGGATGACTTTCTTCATCGCCACCCTGGCCGGCCTTGACCTGATCTTCAAATCGACCGCGTTGATCGATCGGGTCATTTAACTCACTGAAGGCATTGGCAATTTCCCAGGTATTGACAAAAGTTTCAAACCGATTGGTGATCCTGGGATCATCCGGATTACGTTTAGCCAACGGTGAAATTTCAACCGGGTGATGTAACACGAACGTAGGTTGGACCAGATCCTTCTCGCAGTATTCTTCAAAGGCCAAATTGACTAAATGACCCTCGGTCATATAAGGCTCGACTTCTAAATGAAGTTTTTTCTTAGCTACTTCGATAGCTTGATCAAGTTGCATATCAAAGAAATTGACCCCGGTCTTTTCAACCACCAGATCATTCATCGACGCCCGGCGCCATGGCCGTTTGAAATCGATCTCCCGATCCTGATATTTGATCACTGTCGTGCCATATAGTTCCAGGCAAAGTGTTTCGACCATACCCTCCAGCGTATCCATCATGTCTTCATAGTCTTGATAGGCAGCATATAATTCAATATTGGTAAACTCGGGATTGTGACGCATCGAAATACCTTCGTTGCGAAACATCTTGCCCATCTCATAGACTTTATCAAATCCACCCACGATCAGACGCTTCAGAAACAGCTCATTGGCTATCCGAAGCTGCATGTCGAGATCGAGCGTATTGTGGTGGGTCAAAAACGGTCTGGCGGCAGCTCCCCCGGCAACTGTTTGCAATATGGGGGTCTCCACTTCCAGGTAACCCAGGTTGTCGAGGTATTTTCGAATGCCTTTTATGATCAGGTTTCGCTTGATGAATGTCTCACGAACCTCAGGGTTCATGATCAAGTCGACATAACGATGTCGGTAGCGCAGTTCCGGATCGGTCAGGCCATGATACTTTTCCGGTAGAGTAAATAGGCTTTTTGTCAGGAGTGTGACACGAGAAGCCTTGACACTTTTCTCCCCGGTGTTGGTCAGAAATACCTCACCGGTCACGCCGAGAATATCACCGATATCGATCGTTTTAAAGTCCTCAAAATCCTCATCACCAATGACATCTTTGCGGACATAGATCTGAATTTGACCCAACATGTCCTGGATGTGGATAAACGAGGCTTTACCCATCATTCTTTTGGTCATCACACGACCGGCGATAGACACGGTCTGACCGTTCAGTTCATCGAACTGCTCCACGATATCTTGACTTTGATGGGTCCTATCAAACTTTTCGATCCGAAAGGGGTCTGTCCCTTTTTCCTGCAGACGTCGGAGCTTTTCGATCCGTATTTGTCTCAGGTCGGTGATTTCTTGTGACATTCAATTCTCCTATTTTCTGATCGACATGACCTTAAATTTGATCGTGCCGGATGGGGTGTGTGCATCGACTGTGTCGCCCTTTTTCTTTCCCATCAAAGCTGCACCGATCGGTGA
>JAAZLX010000129.1 GCA_012799095.1 Tissierellia bacterium | reverse complement strand
TCTCGGAAAAGACGAGTACTATCACTAATTAGTCTCAAAGCACCGCAAATAGCGGTGCTTTTTTGATACGGTACCGATCCGATCGAACCGGCTCAAATCCTGGTCATCTATTATGACGGTGATATAGAGACAACATTATTAAATGGTCGATAGTTTTTGCTTTCTTATAAAGGCCTGGATTCCTTGACAAGATTAAGGTATGATAGATATAATTAATGTAATACCTGGTCGTGATGTAACTAAAATAACATATATTATGACCAAATCATTTTTTATAGTGTTGTTCCTTTACTACAGTCTTGATTGGTTTCTTATCAGAATTTATTTCGATGTTTAGACAAAGGGGGTCTAAATGGGTTTCGTAGGAGCAGTAGTAAGTTTTTCTAACTGGCTATGGGGACCACCCATGCTGATTATTCTCGTCGGCGGCAGTTTGTACTTGACGATACGTCTGGGATTTGTCCAATTCAGATACTTTGGATTTGCCATGAAAGAGACGTTCGGAAAGATCTTTGCCAAACAAGAAGGTGAAGGAACTATTTCGCCATTTCAGGCGGCAACAGCGGCCTTAGCCTCAACGATCGGCGCATCTAATATCGTTGGCGTTCCTGTGGCTATCGCATTTGGTGGACCGGGAGCTGTCTTTTGGATGTGGCTCGTGGCTTTGATCGGCTGCGGCGCAAAATTCGCCGAAATTGTTCTAGGTATAAAATATCGTGAGAAAAATGCCGATGGTGAGTATGTCGGTGGACCGATGTACTATCTGACAAACGGCATTAAAGGTCCTTTAGGTAAAATTCTTGGTATTTTGTTTGCATTCTTCCTCATGATCGAACTGGCGCCGTCAATTGCTACTCAGGCTCTGTCAGCTGTCCAGACTGCATCGACGCTTAATATTCCCAGTTGGGGTGTAACGGGGTTGATGATCATCTTAGTTGGACTGACTGTTTTCGGCGGTATAACCAGAATTGGTAAAGTTGCTGAAAAAATGGTACCGGTCATGGCGTTACTCTATCTATTTGGCGCGCTTATCATCGTGATTTTAAACATTGGCAATGTACCTCATGCGTTTGGTTTGATCTTCAAGCATGCTTTTACACCGGCAGCTGCAACCGGAGGTTTTGGTGGAGCGATGGTTGCCCAGGCAATTCGCTGGGGAACCGCCCGCGGATCTTATTCCAATGAAGCTGGTATGGGTACTGCACCGATCGCCCACAGTGGCGCGATCACAGATCACCCCGTGCGTCAGGCTATGTGGGGTATCTTTGAAATCGTAGTTGACACACTGATCGTTTGTACAATGACTGCTCTGGTCGTATTGAGTTCGGGTTTATGGGAAACTGTTCCCAGCGACCAGGCGGCTACTATTCCATCATTAGCTTTCCAACAACTTATGGGTGAAGGCTTAGGTGGTCTGATCGTTACGATAAGTATCTTCCTATTCGTTCTTTCAACAGTTATCGTCGTGACATATTATGGTAAAACCCAGGCAGAGTTCCTGTTCGGACGAACTTTCGGTAAAATCATGGTCGTTGTTTATCTAATATCCATCTTCATGGGTGCTTATGGTGGACTCGAAGCTACTTATCAATTCCTCGATATCATGTTGGCAACTATCATTATTCCGAACATGATCGGACTGATCATCATGTCAGGACAGGTCAAGGAATTGAAGGATGAGTTCTTTAGTGATCCGAAATTCTATAACAGAAAAGATGTGAAGGAGAAAGCGGTTGAATAAATTAGCCGAGAAAATACTGAACTTTGCGGTTGAATTGACCGAAGTCAAAAGTATTGTTGGAACAGCCGGTGAGCGTGATTCCACACAGAAAGTCTGGGACCGTTTGTCGGAAATGTCCTATTTCAAGGAACACCCTGATCAACTTTATTTTGTAGATGTCGATGGTGATTCGTTAAAGCGAAATTCAGTCCTGGCTATGGTTAAAGGTAATAAAGAGGACAGTCAAAAGACCGTGGTCATGATTGGCCACACCGATACGGTGGGCACGTCTGATTATGGTGAAATTGAAGCCTTTGCTACCCGGCCTCACGAATTGCCTGACAAATACAGTCAGGTCCATATTCCCGAGGATGCCAGCAAAGATCTGGCCAGTGGAGAATATTTGTTTGGTCGAGGCATCTTTGATATGAAGACCGGAGTGTCGACTCTGGTGCATGTACTGGAAGTGCTGTCCGAGCAGGTGGACGAGCTGGAAGGCAATGTTATTTTGGCAGCTGTCTGTGATGAAGAGGGCAATTCCGGGGGGATGCTCCAGGTCGTGCCTGAATTGTTAAGACTTCAAAAAGAACATGGCTTTGAGTACCAGGCGATGTTGGATACAGATTATTCTGCACCGCGCTTTGAAGGTGATCAGACACGTTATCTTTACATTGGAACAGTTGGCAAGTTGATGCCAAGCTTTTACGTGGTCGGCAGTGAAGCTCACTCCGGGGATCCGTTCCGCGGGATCGACCCCAACCATATTTCTTCAGCTATCATGGAGGAAATGGACTACAATATGGAGTATGCCGAAGAAGCCGAAGGCGAAGTAACGGTTCCACCGTCCTCTCTGAGACAAAAAGACCTAAAACCGGAATACTCGGTACAAACAGCCAAAACCAGCTTTGTATATTTCAACTTCTCGACCCACACCAGCACCCCGGATGAGTTATTGGAAAAAGTCAGAGCCGGGGCAAACAAAGCATTTCAGAAAGTGGTCGATCGATTGACCGAACAATACCGGATCTATGCCAAGCGCAGCGGTTTTGAATTTCATGAACTGCCCTGGAAGGCGAGAGTGCTTACGTATGCAGAATTGCTAGACAAGGTCAAGGCTGAGCGGGGCGAAGAAGTCGACCAAAGGTTGGACGAGTTACAGCAACGGTTGTTAGCCGACCCGACGATCGATGAAAGAGATCATGCCATGCAGATGGTAGCCCAATTGCATAGTCTTTGGAGTGATCAGGAACCGGTAGTGCTCGCCTATTATTCACCGCCGTATTATCCTCATATCTATGTCAAGGATGAAATGCCGAAAGAAAAAGCATTGCTTCAGGCGGTCGAAAAAGCATTGGAGAACTGTGATAGTGACTATGACATTCAAATGCGTAAGTTCTATCCCTATATTTCCGACTTAAGCTATGCGGCTGCCCCACGGGAAGCCGGAGCAGTCGAGAGTCTGCAAGATAATATGCCGGGCTTTGGTGTAAAATATCGCCTGCCGCTTGAGGAGATGAGGCAACTTAACTTGCCGGTAGTAAATATCGGCCCATTCGGTAAGGATGCTCATAAATTCACCGAGCGGGTCCAAAAAGACTACTCTTATCATGTCGCTCCCATGCTGGTCCTGGATACGGTCAAAAACTTACTCGACTAGAATTGAATACATGCAAAACGAGTGGCTGTGACGGCCACTCGTTTTTGATGCGAACAATAATACGTTTAGGTTAGCTCAGCGACTAAGAACTCATACAACAGCTCTATCAACTGATAATAAGTATCCAACTCAACATATTCATCCGATTGGTGGATTTTATCGCCTAGGGGTCCGACCAGTACCGTGGGGATCTGACGCAGGCCGCCTACCAGATTGAAGTCTCCGATCGAATTCGATACGGTCATCACCGGTTCTGCCCCATTTTTCTCTGTCATCAGGCGGACTAAGGTTTGAATATATTCATTGGACTGATCCGTATAATAGGGTGGGAAACCACCATCAAATCCTTCCGCTGGAGAAGCTCGGAAGCGAAGGGTTGTTTCCGACTTGAGATCCAAATCTTTGATCGCTTGTTCGACTTCCTGACGGACGGTATCGATGGATTCTCCCGGTACTACATGGCGGAACACTTCGACCTCTGCCTCACCCGGCACACTGGCAGCTCCTCCTCCGGAATGGAATCCGATGACACAACTTGCACCGGAGCCGAGTACGGGGTGGGTCTTGGCCTGAATTCGGTTGAGTGCCTGAACTACCTTGGCTCCATCGTCAGCTGCACTAATGCCAAGTTCCGGGGTGGCGGCATGAGCACTGGCACCTTTTAGATGAACTTTATAATTGTAGCCACCCTTTGCGCCCAGACAAATTGCCGGTTCATCAATTTCTCCGAGAGCGGCGGATGGTTCAGTAATGATGGCAAAATCGGGTTTTTCTTTTAGGATATCTTTTAAGAAAAACGTGGTTCCCAAGCCATAGGGGCCTTCTTCGACTGATGCAAAATGATAAATAATCCTACCCTTGAAATCAGGGTGATCGCGGTAAAACATGCCAAGAGCGATAAGGACGGCTGCGCTTCCGGCCTTCATATCAAGGACGCCGGTACCATACAGTCGATTGCCTTCCCGGGTACCTTTCAGAGGATCACGTGTCCAACCGGAAGTGATGTTAACAGTGTCAAGATGGCCGCCAAGATAGATCAATGGTCCATCAGAACCGGGACCAATGGTTCCATGAAGATTAAGACCATCAAAGTCCAGTGGATCAAAGCGGTAGTTATGAAGCGAAACCGGTAGGCCGAGCTTTTGCGCTCTGTCTTGGGCAAGCTCCATAATGGCGGCTTCATTAAAGTAGGTGCTTGGAGTTTCAACCAGTTCGATCAGCAGTTCCAGGGCTTCGTGTTTTTGCTCCTGGGTCAGTTTCATCGTGGACTCCTTTCAAGAAAGACAAGTGCTTAATTAAAGTATACCATTGTTGATATTCTAAGAAGAACATAGATTTTTGAAACAGGAATGGTCGATCGATCATGATTGATTAATCAAGCCGGTTAGTCTATACTATGGGTAAAGGTATTGACTGGAAGAGTACGTCATTTTGGATGCCTAAGCGAGCCCGGGACAGTGTGAGCCGGGTGGATACAAATGACCGAAGAACACCCATGAACCGGACGCAAGTCCCGGCTAATGCGCGTTAGAGCATCAAGAGACTTAATGAGGGTGGCACCACGGTAGAACGTCCCTCCGCTTAGGTCCTTTTTTTATTAGGAGGCCCTGTTGAAACGAATAGAGATCAAACAATTACTGACCAAACCTTATCTTGAAGGTCAGGTCCATGTCGCCGGTTGGATCCGGACGGCCCGTCAGTCAAGCAATGTCGGTTTCATTGAATTAAATGACGGATCACAGTTTGGCAATTTACAGATCGTCTACGACAAAGATCTGTCTAACTTTGACCAGATCAACAAACTCGGTCTGTCAGCTGCGATTGAAGTCTGGGGTGAGGTTATCCTGACGCCGCAAATGAAGCAACCGCTGGAAATACGGGCGAGTGAGATTCGGGTGATGGGGGATTCCGCCAAGGATTATCCCTTGCAAAAGAAACGCCATTCCCTGGAATATCTCAGAACTCAATTGACATTAAGACCCCGGACCAACACCTTTATGGCGGTGTTTCGAGTCCGATCGATCCTGTCGATGGCGATCCATCGCTTCTTTCAGGACAGGGATTATGTCTATATCCAAACGCCGATTTTAACCTCGGCCGATGCCGAAGGTGCGGGTGAAATGTTCCAGGTGACATCGCTCGATCTCAACAACCTGCCGTTGACGGAGTCGGGCAATGTAGATTATTCCAAAGAACTGTTCGGTAAGAAAATGGGCCTGACGGTCAGCGGCCAGCTGTCGGTCGAACCCTTCGCTTTGACATATAGCAAAGTATATACTTTCGGTCCGACTTTCCGGGCGGAAAATTCCAATACGGTCCGTCATGCCAATGAGTTTTGGATGATCGAACCGGAAATCAGCTTTTGTGACCTCGATGGGATGATGGATATCATTGAAGAAATGGTGAAATATCTGATCGATTACGTCTTAGAAAAAGCACCTCAGGAAATGAAATTCTTTAACGACCGAATCGATAACTCCTTACTTGATCGGCTTGAAGTAGTTCGTTCCAGTCAATTTGCCCGTATCACTTATACTGAAGCAATTCAACTGTTGAAAGACAGCGGCCGGTCGTTTGAGTATCCCCCGGTATGGGGTCAGGAAATTCAAACAGAACATGAGAAATACCTGGCCGGTGAGTTGTTTAAGCAACCTGTTTTTGTGACCGATTACCCGACCGATGCCAAAGCATTTTATATGAAACTCAGTCCGGATGGAAAAACAGTCCGGGCGTGTGATCTGCTTGTCCCTGCCATCGGTGAAATTGTCGGAGGTTCGCAACGCGAAGACAACTATGAGCGTTTAAAAGCGGAGATGGAACGCCGTGGTATGCCGATCGATGATTACCAATGGTATCTCGACCTGCGTCGCTATGGCAGTGCCGTTCACTCCGGGTTTGGCTTAGGTTTTGATCGGATGATCCAATATCTGACCGGTATAGCCAATATTCGAGATGTCCAGGCTTATCCCAGAACTCCGAATAACGCAGAATTTTAGTCAAAGCAAACAAACCCATAACCCCGGATAAGCCGGGGTGAAGACAGACCAACACAAGGAGAATGTGGTATGAAGAAAATTCTAGTCACTGGTTCAACTGGCCAAATCGGTTCGGAACTGATTGTACGTCTGCGAGATCTGTACGGTCGTGACAATGTCATCGGCTCAGCCCGTAAGGGTTTGGAAGCTGATTTTGCCGCCGGGCCATTTGAACACCTGGATGTTCAGGATGCTAAACGACTGGCTGAACTGGCCGACAAGCATCAAATCGACACCATCATCCATAATGCAGCGATGCTGTCTGCTACCGGAGAACGCAATCCTCAGGCACTGTGGGCGGTCAACATGGGCGGTCTGTACAATGTGCTGGAAGTTGCCCGGGAACGGGATCTAAAAGTCTTCACACCGTCATCGATCGCTGCTTTTGGGCCGGGCACTCCTCTTCACAATACTCCGCAAAATACCGTTCAACGCCCGACGACTATTTATGGCGTATCCAAGGTAGCAGGAGAATTGTTGTGTGATTACTACTATAAGCGCTTTGGCGTAGACACCCGTGGGGTACGTTATCCCGGGATCATCTCCTACAAAACTCTACCCGGGGGCGGTACGACTGACTATGCCGTTCACATATTCTTTGACGCGGTTAAGAAGGGGAAGTACACCTCGTATATCGACAAAGGTACTTTCATGGACATGATGTACATGCCCGATGCGGTCGAGTGCGTCATCGACTTGATGGAAGCCGATCCGGCTAAATTGAAAACGCGCAATGCGTTCAATGTATCGTCGATGAGTTTTGATCCCGAGATGTTGGCGGCGGAGATCCGCAAGCACATCCCCGAGTTCGAACTCAGTTATGATGTTGACCCGGTACGTCAGGCAATTGCTGACAGCTGGCCCAACAGCCTGGATGTTTCAGATGCCCGCGAGCAATGGGGCTTTCGTCCGAAATATGATCTGGCGGCCATGACGGTCGATATGATCAAAGGGATAAGATAATGAATTTAATGTTTGATGCACTACCCGAAATGCCTGCTTTTGTCGAAGGCATCCGGCGAGCTCCCAGGCGAACAGTTCACCTGACTGAAGACGACAAACAGCTGGCTGTTAGAAATGCCCTGCGCTATATTCCGCCTCAGTTTCATGATCAAATGCGCAAGGAATTTCGACAGGAACTGGAGACTTATGGTCGGATCTATGGCTATCGCTTTCGTCCGGAGGGAAAACTGGTCGGCAAACCGATCGATCAGTATCCCGGCAAGATCGTAGAGGCCAAAGCGATCCAGGTGATGATCGACAACAATCTCGACTTTGCTGTTGCGCTGTATCCTTATGAACTAGTGACCTATGGTGAAACGGGACAGATCTTCCAAAACTGGATGCAATACCACCTGGTAAAGCAATACCTGGCAGAACTTGAAGCTGACGAGACCCTGGTCCTGCTGAGTGGCCATCCGCTGGGAGTGTTTCAAAGTACACCGGATGCCCCGCGACTTATGATCACCAACGGACTGATGGTCGGACAATATGACAACCAGGACGACTGGAATAAAGCCGCTGCCCTTGGTGTGGCTAATTATGGTCAGATGACAGCCGGCGGCATGATGTATATCGGACCGCAGGGTATTGTCCATGGCACCTATAATACATTGCTGAATGCCTCCCGCATGCAAAAGCATGACAATATGCAAGGTCTATTGTTTATTACTTCGGGACTGGGAGGCATGAGTGGAGCTCAGGGAAAAGCAGTCAAAATCGCCGGCGGCGTCGGTATCATCGCCGAGGTCGATCTCAGTCGGGTGATGACCCGACTGGAACAGGGCTGGATCGATGACTATTCGGATGATTTAAAAACGGTCTTAGATCAAGCGCTCCAGGCGAAAGAAGCCAGACAGGCTCTGGCGCTGGCGTATCACGGCAATGTCGTCGATCTGCTGGAATACGTCCAGTCTCATGATATTGAGGTCGAATTGCTGAGTGACCAGACGAGTTGTCACGTACCGTATGACGGCGGTTACTGTCCGGTCGGGATCGACTTCAATGAACGGACCAGGCTGTTAGACGAGGACCCTGAGACATTCCATCAACTGGTCGATGAGTCTCTCAAACGACATTTTGACGTCCTGGTCCAACTGACTGACAAAGGCAGTTACTTTTTTGACTATGGCAATGCCTTTATGAAAGCCGTCTATGACGCCGGAGTTCAACAAATCGTTAAAAACGGCCGGGATGAATCCGATGGCTTCATCTGGCCTAGCTATGTCGAAGATATTATGGGTCCGATGCTGTTTGACTATGGTTATGGACCGTTTCGCTGGATCTGTCTCAGTGGCAAACCGGAAGATCTGGCAGCAACGGATCAGGCGGCGATGGAACAGATCGACAAGGATCGCAGGTTCCAGGACTATGATAACTGGCTCTGGATCCGGGATGCCCAAAAGAATGCATTAGTCGTAGGCACCCAGGCCAGGATCCTGTATCAGGATGAAGTCGGTCGGGTCAAAATTGCTCTGGCATTCAATCAAATGGTTCGTGAAGGAAAAATCGGTCCGGTCATGCTGGGACGCGATCATCACGATACCGGCGGCACCGACTCGCCCTTTAGAGAAACCGCCAATATTTATGACGGTTCCAAGGTGATGGCCGACATGGCGACCCAATCGTTTGCCGGAAATGCTGCCCGTGGTATGACGATGGTTGCACTGCACAACGGAGGTGGAGTCGGCATCGGCAAAGCAATCAACGGCGGTTTTGGGCTGGTTCTTGACGGGTCTGAGCGAGTCGACGGGATCATTCGCCGTGCCATGAGCTGGGATGTTATGGTTGGCGTCGCCCGCCGAGGCTGGGCCAGAAATCAGCATGCGATTGAGACGTTGGAAGAATTTAACCGCGCGGGAAGAGGTAAGATCACGATTCCCTATATAAGTGAGGAGTAGCATGGCAAAAATCATTGAGTGTGTCCCGAACATATCCGAAGGCCGTCGGCCGGAAGTGGTAGAACAGATCGTCGACACCCTGCGGGCCAGACCGGACGTCAAGTTGCTCGATTATTCGAGTGATGCCGATCACAATCGCACCGTCGTCACTGTAGTCGGAGAACCGCAGGCTGTGAAAGAGGCCATGGTTGATTTTGTCGGCAAAGCGTTGGAATTGATCGATCTGCGGTATCATCAGGGGCAACACCCCCGAATGGGTGCAGTCGATGTCATTCCGTTTATACCGATCAAAGAAGTCAGTGTAGAAGAGGCTGTTCAATTATCGAAGGAATTAGCCGAAACACTGTACCAAAAATATCAGATACCATCCTTTTTGTACGAATCATCTGCCAGTGCAGATCACAGGAAAAACCTGGCCAATCTGCGTAAAGGTGAATTTGAAGGCATGAAAGACAAGGTCCGGACCAAGGAATTCACACCTGATTACGGCGATGATGTCCATGAGTCGTTTGGGATTACCGCCATCGGTGCCCGTCCTTTCTTAGTTGCATTTAATATCAATCTGGCAACCGACAATTTGGAAGTGGCCAACCAGGTAGCCAGAGCTGTCCGACATCTTTCCGGCGGGCTGCGCTATGTCAAAGCCATGGGTGTCAGACTGGACGATCGTGGGATAGTCCAGGTCTCGATGAACCTGACCGATTTTACCAAGACGCCGATATACCGGGTGTTTGAATTAGTCAAATTGGAAGCCGCTCGCTATGGAGTGGAGATCGTGGGAAGCGAAGTGATTGGAATGGTTCCGATGGCTGCGCTGGTCAATACGGCCAATTGGTATCTCCGGACCGAAGACTTCAACATCGAGCAGGTGTTGGAATCTAGATTGATGGAGTAATTCGATGATCCTAAAAAACATCAAACAATTGGTCACATTTACCGGGCACGAGGCAATACCGGGCAATGATCCGGCCAGGGCTCAGATCCTGGAAGGTATCGATATCAAGATCGAAGACGGGCTTATCAGTCAGATCGGCCCAAACCTATCGGGAATAGGCCCGGAAATAGATTGCTCAGATTTTACCGTTACGCCGGGCTATGTTGACAGCCATACGCATTTCATCTTCGGCGGAAACCGTGAAGATGAATACCGTATGCGACTGGCCGGTGCCAGTTATGTCGAAATCATGGAGGCCGGGGGAGGAATTAGAACCTCCGTCCGTCACACCAGAGCGGCATCGCTGGAGGATCTGGTCGAATCGGGCCGGATCCGCTTGATGGGATTTTTGGAGAACGGCATTACCAGCCTGGAGAGCAAAAGTGGTTACGGACTTGATCTTGAGACGGAACTCAGGCAACTGGAAGCTATGAAAGTCCTACAGGCCCAATCTGCCCTAACCATTGTGCCGACCTTTATGGGAGCTCATGACATACCGGAAGAATTTGCCGATAGACCGAAGGCGTATCTGGATTACATCCTTGAAACGGTCTTGCCTGAGGTGACAAAACAGGGAATAGCGCAATACGTCGATATTTTCACTGAAAAAGGTGTGTTCGGGATTGAGGAATCACGTGACTTTTTAGAGCAGGTCAAGCAGCAGGGCTATCCGATCCGGATGCACGCTGACGAGATCGTACCACTGGATGGTGCTGTCCTGGCAGGACAGGTGGCAGCGGTGTCAGCCGATCATCTACTGCAGATTTCCCCCCGGGGGATCGAAGCCTTAAAGCGATCGGGAACAATCGCCGGATTATTGCCCCTAACAGCATTCAGCCTTCGGGCAGAATATGCTCCGGCCCGGGATTTGCTGGATGCCGGTGTGCCGGTCAATCTGGCGACAGACTACAACCCGGGCAGCTGTCATAGTTTCAGCGTACCGCTTCTGATTGCACTATCTACCATCTATATGCGTATGAGCATGCTCGAGGTGTTGTGTGGATTGACGATCAATCCGGCTGCATCGCTCGGAATAGCTCATCAGGTCGGAACACTGGAAGTCGGCAAGCGAGCCGATATCTTATTGCATCGGGCTCCGAATATCCATTTTTTACCTTATCACTTTGGCGTGAATACAGTTGAGATAGTCATCATCAATGGTGAGGTCCAACTTGACAGGAGAAATAGTCATGTTTCTAGAAAATAGTTTGCAGGATTTCGTTGATCAGGTATCAGGAGATCAACCCTTTCCCGGTGGTGGATCAGTCACTGCCTGTGTCGGTGCATTAGGCATTGGTTTAATTGAAATGGTGTCTAATTTAACCATTGATAAAAAAGGGTATGAAGATAACTGGGATGATCTGAAGATGATTCGATCTGAAGTCCGGGTGATCAAGGAAGAATTGCTTCAGTTGATTGAAGAAGATTCGAAAAGCTACCAGGCTGTCATGGAAGCGTATCAATTACCAAAAACGACAGAACAGGAAAAACAAGCCCGGACAGCAGCGATTCAACAGGCCATCTACCTGGCAGCAGTAGTTCCTCTGAATATTGCCAGAAAATGTCTGGAAGGTTTCCAGTTCGTCAAGCCGGCGCTGATCAAAGGCAATCGCAACGCCTGGTCTGATGCCAAGGTCGGTGCCGTCATGCTTCGCAGTGCGATTTATGGAGCAATTTTCAATGTCAAGATCAATCTCGAATCCCTGAAGGATCAATCACTTGTCACTTCTCTGCAAAATGAAATAGGCGACATCCTGAGCCGGGCTGATAAACTGGAACAGGATGCACTAAGTTAGGAGCCATGATGATAAAAATAGTCGGCGATTCCAGTCTCGACACCAGAGCGCAAGATGAACAGCTTTTGCCGGTGATCAAGGTCCCGTTTACCATCAATTTAGATGACTCCACCTGGGTCGATACCAGGGATGTTGATCTGGATGGTTTTGTTACGGCGATGAAAGCAAGCCAGCAATTTCAATCCGCCTGTCCGTCTCCCAACGACTTTCTGGAAGCTTACAAAGGTAAAGATGATGTCTTTTGCATCACGATCACCTCAAAACTTTCCGGATCGCATAATTCGGCGGAGTTAGCCAGAACACTCAGTCTGGAAGAAGGACCCGATCAGGGGGAAGTTGTTGTCCTCGACTCCAAGTCGGCCTCTTCAGGACCATATTTGATTTATCGCAAAATCTCGGAAATGATCGATCAAGGCTCCAGTTTTCAGGAAATCAAGCAGGTAATGCCTGATTTTATTGATCAAATGAACACCATGTTTATCTCAAAAAGCCTGGAAAATCTAAGAAAAGCCGGTCGTCTGAGCAATATCAAGGCCATGATCGTTAAAGCGCTCAATATCGTGCCGATCATGGGGGCGGTCGATGGTGTGATCGAAATGATCGACAAAGCCAGGGGCGAGAAACGGGCCTTTGAGACCCTGATGAACAAAATGGAAGAGTTTGCCGGCGATTTGAGTGGAAGGATCGTTGCTATCTCGCATGCCAATTACGAATCGAAAGCATTGGAATTGAAAAATAAGATCGAACAACGTTTTAAGGCCAGGGAAGTCGTGATATTAAGGACTCAGGCACTGAATACCCTCTATGTTGACGAGCAGGGGATCATTATCTCGTTTTAACGGACAAAGAATCACTGATAACACCCAGCAACGCGATTGAGGTACCAATCGCGTTTTTTACGTGTCTTGTGCCAGTGGTTTTGATAAGATAGCAGCGGAGGCATCATGGATTTAAAACTAGCTCTGACACTGTTGACGATCATCGTCACCATATTGCTAACTCTTTTTCTGAAAAAAAAGTATCAGCTGAATCGGGAACAGATGACATTGTTTCTTCTGCTGGTGCTGTTTTGGTCGATCGTCAACATCATCCGGGCATATCGTAAATCTTACGCCATGCAACCGTTGGCGATGGGCGGACTTGAACTGGGAGCGATCGCTGCAGCCAATATTGCCGCTGCCTATGGGCTCGTCAGCATGATGATGCGTTTCCCTACGTTTTTTATTTCGGACGCTCTAAAATCGCGTAAATTAATGTTTGGGGCCGTTACAGCGATCCTCGGTCTTACGAGTCTGTGGGTGATATTATCTCCCTCATATACCAGCCTGTACGCCTCCAGCATGGCGATGGGACTTGGAGCCAGTATGCTGGCACTGTTTAATGTGACATTTTCCGAGAGCTTTGCTGAAAAACAGGCCATGATGAGCGTGTCGATTTTATCGGTTGCTCCGCTGATGGCTGAATTCCTGATGTCACCCTTCCAATATCTGACAACAGCTGAAGAAGTCAAAAACTATCCCAGAATGTGGCTGATCAGTCTGGTTCTGTCCGGCGTAACCTTGATTTTTCTGACACAACTGAAAGAGCCGAAAAAGCCGGGGCGAACGATGACTCGGCAAGCCTTTGTTGCAGTTGCTTCGCAACGCAGCATCTGGGTGCTCAGTGCGGTTGGTGTTCTGGTCAGTTTTGCCCGTTTTGGACTGACCGGGTCAAATTTCGTCACCTATGCTCAGTCGATCGGGATGAGCCCGCTGATGGTAGCATATGTCGAACTGATCTATTCATTGTTTCAATTAGCCGCCGGTGTCCTGGCCGGGTTATGGTTTGCCCGCAAGATCGGCGCAAAAAATACCTTGCTACTGGGTCTGGGACTCAGCATCACATTTAATATTATTCTTCTCGTCAGCCGTCATCCGACCGGTCTGTTTTTAGCCAATGGGCTATCGGGGTTCGGCTATGGCCTGACATATAACAGTCTGATCGGCCTGGCATTGCAGCCGTTTGAACGCAAGCTTCGTGAAATGAGCATGGGGTTTTTTCAGACTTTCTTCGGCCTGGGTATTTTTTTCGGTGATAAAGTCTACGCTTGGATGAGAACACTTCTGCCGGACAGCTGGGCACAATTCAGAGTCGATCAGGCGACCTTTTGGGTCGTGCTGATCATCAGTTTTTTGACTGCAGTCGGCTTCTGGATCCTGGCACCCGATGATCGCCCGGTGACAACCGAGTAGGTGAAATAGAATGGAACTTTAACCTGGTAGATGGATATTATTAACAATGTTTAATGAGTATCGGAAATCAGCCGCGGGTAATGGTGTGATGAAAGGAGAGTTCAATGAAAAAGACAATATTGATAGCGTTAAGTCTTATCATGGTCATTGCATTAGTGGCCTGTAGCCAGACCGATGTTGGACCACCGGATGAAGCAGGCGACCTTCAGCTGACTTTGGAGGAATTAGCTCAGTATAATGGGAAAGATGGTAACCCGGCCTATGTGGCTGTCGACGGGATCATTTATGATCTGACAGATTCTTCGCTTTGGAACGGCGGGGAGCATAACGGCTTTGAAGCAGGCAATGACCTGACGGATGAAATAAAAAATCAATCCCCCCATGGTGTTGGCAATCTGGAAGGTTTCCCGGTTGTTGGCGAATTGGTCGAGTAGGCCGATATGCCGGGATATTCATTTTATGGGTGGGCAAGTGCAGTAATTCTCTCAGTGATGGTACTGCCTTTTGTTTTATTATGGCTTAATAGACATGTGATCAAGACCAGGGCTCCCGGCTTCATGAAGACGATCAAGCTTCTGAGAAAAGTTCATAAACCATTGGGGATCGTCTTTGCAGTGGTAGCCTTGGTTCATGGAGTTATGGTGTTAGGGGCTTTCCGGCTCCACACCGGCTGGCTGCTATATATCGGTCTGATATTGACAGCCGTGAGCGGCGGAGCGTTCTATCGCTTAAAAAAGAGACCGCTATTTCAGCTGCACCGTTGGTTGGCTGCGGTAGTGGTCCTCCTGTTCGCCCTTCACTTCTTTTTGCCCTGGGCGATCTAATGGCCGAAACAAAATAAAGAAATAAATGCCCGCTCCGATTGGAGCGGGCTTTGCATTAGAAGGTGTCAAAAAAGGCTTTGATCAACGCTTTGTGTTCTCCTCGGACTACCATGTGATGATTGGCGATCGGCTGTTTCAAAAAATAATCAAGCGGTTCATCCAACTTCAGCTTGATCTGTGTTCGACACATATCTCCCTCATGTAGGTTTTCGACCAGTTGACCTTCCAGGGCGATATAATCAGTGAAATTGTCCTTCATCTTGAATACCGTGTAGCGATCGTGGTCCAGTTCACCGGCGATCGCCAGGCCGATCCCGCTCTCATA
>JAAZLX010000128.1 GCA_012799095.1 Tissierellia bacterium | reverse complement strand
TTTCGAAGATGGTCTCTTTAACGACACTCATACCATCAGATAAGGCTAAAAGAACCATAAATTGGGCCTGCATGTCAGTTGGAAACCCGGGATAAGGCAATGTAGTGATATCGACTTTATGATAGCCCTCAGTCGCATCAACCAAAATCGAGTCATCGTATTCTGTTAGTTTGATCCCGGCTTCATCCAGTTTGGAGATGACCGGGCGTAAATGTGTCGTTAGGACGTTTTTGATCAGAACTTTGCCTTTGGTGACGGCCGTTGCCAGCATATACGTCCCGGCTTCGATCCGATCAGGTATCACCTGATGATACACCCCTTTGAGGTGGGATACTCCTTTGATCCGGATGGTCGACGTTCCGGCACCGGATATTTTGGCCCCCATCTTGACTAAAAAGGATGCCAGGTCAGTGATTTCCGGTTCTTGAGCGGCATTTTCCAATATAGTGGTCCCTTCGGCCAAAACAGCCGCCATCATAATATTCTCAGTCGCTCCGACACTTGGAAAGTCAAGATAAATATGAGAACCGTGCATTCGATCAGGCACCCGGCCTTCAACAAAACCATGCTCCATTGTGACATTGACACCAAGTGATGTGAACCCCTTGATATGCAAATCGATCGGGCGGGCTCCAATGGCACAGCCACCCGGCAGTGCTACCTGGGCCTGGTTAGACCGAGCCAGAAGCGCTCCCATGACCACGATAGACGCTCGCATTTTAGCGGTCAGATCATATGATACCGAATGTTTTGTTTTATCGACCACCAGGGTCTTGAGCTGACCTTTCTCCTTGTCATATTCGACATCACTGCCCAGCTCACGTAAAATGTCGATCATCACATGTACGTCAAGCAGATCAGGTACATCATCGATCGTGCATTCGCCTTCGGCCAGCAAGGTGGCAGCCATGATTTTTAAGACGGAGTTTTTTGCCCCGCTGACGGTAATTTCACCCATCAGTGGCGGGCTTTGCTCTATAATAAATTTTTTCATAAGATTCCTCCGGTAATTTCAATAAGTATTATATCACGGTCGTCGCCTTAGCGACGGGCCAGTTTGTTTCTCAGGTTGATTGCCGTCACCAAGCCTCGATAAATCAGAGGCTTCACCGGATAATCCAGTTCCCCGATCGTCTCGACAAAATGGGGACTGAAGCTGGCTTTGAATTTGGTCAGACCATCATCGAGCGTCCCCGGGACTCCACCGGTTGACACCGAAGTCATGCCGCGTCCAAATGCCTCTTGCATCAACATAACGTAGATGCTGTCCTGAGCCGGAATACGGCCCCAGACGGTATTTCGTCCGGCATAGAGCAGCTCGAAAACATGCCCATACTCGACACCGAGTGCGCCGGCAACGATCTGATGTTGTCCATCTTCAGCCAATCGTTCGTTAAAAAAATCAATTTGTTTCTGATAAGATTCCTGTTGAATCACCAGCTGACGTCTTTTCTTGGGTGTATTTGGCGGCAAATCTTCAAGCTTTTGATTGACTTCTGCCAATTGCTGTTGCATTTGCTCTAAAGCATAGACAACATCGATTCGGGCCATATATAAATAAGTGTCATCACCAAAAGCATCCCAAATAGCTTCAAAATAAGCCTGATCCCGCAAAGTAATATCCTTGTTTTCTTCTGTTTGTCGGATCAGGAAAGCGAAATCCTCCAATCCCTCTCGGCCTTCTCGCGAGACTGTGACAAATCGATTTTCCGTTTCACGAATGGATCGTTTGGTCCGTTTGGGCAATTGTTCATAAAAGTCAGCGGTGTTGTAAGTGATTGCACTAAAACGCGGCTGAATGGTCGATTCCAGGTCAAGCGATAATCCCTGATGGATATACCCGAGAGCTTCCATCGCCTCAATTTGTTCCTGAGCCCGTGGATCCGTGGTGCCGGGATAATCTTCCAGCATCAGTGAACGCCTGACGATCGGTGGATCGATCTTAACAAGGGTGACTCGTTTCTTTTCAGCAAAAGCGATCAATCCCTTAAGATAGGCATCACGAACTGCATGATTTTCATAATCAAGTACCGGTCCTTTGGGTAAGTACCACATCGATTGTCCCAACGGAAAGCTGCGCGCTAAAACAAGTCCGGCTGCTACGATGTCTCCCTCTTCATTTTCAAGCGCAGTCAAATAAGGGGTCCAATTAGATTTTACTTCACCCCATCCGGCTGATTGAAGCAAATGACAGTGCTTGTGTTTTTTTACAAAAGTGTCATATAATAACGGCGGTAATGCCTCAATAAATTTATATTCCATGATTATCCTTCTGGTTCTGGTGCATATGTCTAAAGTATAGCATACTGAACGAACTCAAATGATGATATACTAATCATGTTTGGAGGAGTATAACATGCTAGAACAAATTGCTTTCGGTTTTCAACTCGTCGTCCCACTATTTCTGGTCATGCTAGTCGGCGGTCTATTTCGTCAACGAAAAATTGTCTCAGACACCGGCTTTCGTGATCTTAATTATATGGTTTTTCATCTGTTTTTGCCCAGCAATGTGTTTTATTCGATTGCAACGGCTGATCGCAGCCACCTGTTCGAACCGGTGTTTGGTATATTGATTCTAGCCGGTTTATTGATACCGTTCTTCCTCGGTCTCTACCTGGTACCCAAATTGATTTCAACCCCAGCAAAACGTGGCGTCGTGGTCCAGAGTCTGGTGCGGGGAAACTTCGTTATTGTCGGTCTGTCCCTATTGCAGCGTTTATATGGTGACTCCGGTCTGGAATTGGTCGGAATCATATTACTGATTTCCATGCCGATCTACAATATCACAAGCATCTATGCCCTAGAAGGGATCGGTGCTAAACGGGCATCGAACTGGACATTGGTCAAAACAATAGTCCAAAACCCGATTATCGTAGCCACCTTTCTCGGAATGTTGACATTTTTCATCCCGGTCCCGGATATTTTGATGTCTGCGATCCGGATGTTTGCTGCCGCTTCATCAACCATTGCGATCTTTGCCCTGGGTGGACTTTTGGAACTGAAAACCATGGGCTCAAATCGCAAGATCTTGAACGCCATCACACTGATCCGTTTGGTGCTTTATCCGATCATAGCGATTGCTTTGGCCTACCTGCTTCAACTACCCGAGAAGGCAACCATGACATTAATGATCTTTTTCGGTTCACCCGTTGCCATCATAACATACGCCATGGTGCAAAAAAGCGGTGGGGATGAAGACCTGGCAGGTCAGATCATCCTCTACACCACGGCCTTCAGCCTGTTCAGTTATGCTTTTTGGATCGGGATCGTTCGCTATTTATTCCAAATCATGTGACTATGAGTAGGGTTTTCTTATCCTGATCAAATACTGCAAAATCATTGAATTGAAATGCGTTGATTCATAATTCATTTATGGACCAACGCATTTTGACTTTTATACTGAATTATTGAGCAAGTTCGTCCGCTGATAGGTCGGCCTTTTTCTTCAGCGGTCGGACATGCTTGAACACATCCTGGTCTGATTGGATTTTGGCTTCATTGCCAAACACCATCAGATTGTTTTGCGCCATGACTTGAGTGAGTATATCAGCATATTGTTTGAGCGATTCCGGGGTGCTGGCCAACGCCTGATTCAATCTTTGGTTGATAAGGTCTGTTGTCATACCTG
>JAAZLX010000127.1 GCA_012799095.1 Tissierellia bacterium | reverse complement strand
ATCGGGGTGTGGCTCAGTTTGGTAGAGCGTACGGTTCGGGACCGTAAGGTCGCAGGTTCAAATCCTGTCACTCCGACCAAAAAAGATGTCGCAGTAGGATACAATGTATCTTTCTGCGACATCTTTTCTTTTATGAACTTAACCATCTCCGTTTATCGAGCTTGCGTTATTAGACTGTTTCAATTCGTTTGATCTCCGATTCATTATCAGACCCAAACTTCCAACAATTAACAGCAAGTAAAGCATCGGATATGCTATCAGCTTGATTTCGTTTGAATATGTCAGTGCCCGTAAAGGTAAAACAGCCAGGCGGACAGCGGAAAACCATGCGACATAAATCAGGAATGTTCCTCCCTCTTTCAATTCAAGTCTTTTTGCCGTCCACAGTGCAATAATGATTCCAGCTGCAGCCCCGAACAACTCATACAATTGAGTGGGATGAACTGAAACCGTGGTCGATACAAACGGGATCAATCTATCTACCGCCTGTTCAGCCGCCACACTGGAACCAAATGGTATCAGGTCGGACGATATTCGAAACAGTTTGACGCCGTTTTCGATATTGTAATCGATCATGCTCTCAAGTGCGTTGAGATTGTGTTCGATCAGGCTGAGCAGGCGCTCCGTTATGGCATTCTTAAGAATGGTGCTTTTCATCTTGCTCCCGGGAATAGCAATCCCAAGACAGGCGTATCCAATATTCATCAGTTGATTGTTCCTCTTCTGTTTTTTTGATCAAGCCTTTTTGATAAGCATTCTAGATATGTATTGTTCCACTGGCAAATATTACCGCATTGCCCCCAACAACAATACTGAGCTGCTTATCAGTCAGTTTTAGCCGACTGATTATTTGAGATGGCCGCTTCATTGCCTCACCCTGGATAAATACAGCCTCTGACTCAACTGCGAGCAGTTGGTGGCGGTACAGATAATATGTCAGGGCACCGTTGGCTGTCCCGGTGGCGGCTTCTTCATCGATACCATATAGCGGAGCAAAATTACGGCAATGGATCATACCATCATCCGCTGCTAGAGCAAAGGCGTGAACACCTACGACTTCCATTTCGCTGGACAGTTCAGCTAATCCGGCAAAGTCCGGCCGAATGGCCTCAAGTGTTGCCTGATCCTTGACCGGCAGGATGATATCAGGTAAACCGGTGGAGATGATTTCGGGAAGATAGATTTGATCCGGTGTCCAATTTTCTTCTGTTAAACCCATGACAGCATAAAGTCGCTTCAAATGGTCAGTTCGTTCTATTATCCCCAGTGATACCGGAGACGCCATTTCCATGAAGATGGCACCATTTTGTAGTTCAACATGTAAGTTGCCGGCCAGCGTGCGGTTGACATAACGGCCCGTCTGAGCGATCAGTCCGGTTTCTGATAAAACATGGAAGGTGGCAATGGTAGCATGACCGCATAATTCGACTTCTGCTTTGGGCGTGAAATAACGGGTGTGAAATACATTTGAGCCGATTTGTTTGACAAAGGCGGTCTCGGAATAACGTAGTTCGGCAGCTATCTTCATCATAATTTCCTCCGGCGGAAAATTACCCTCCGGTTCAATAACGATTACTCCGGCCGGATTGCCGCCAAAGGCTGTGTCGCTAAAGGCATGAACGATATAACATTTCATTTTGTTACCTCACGATTATCAAATTCCGACTTTAAGATCGAATAGACGATCTGATCAAGGTATCCCAATGTGTCTGAATAGAAGTTTTCCCGGAGTACGCCATCTCGCTTCATACCAATGCCTTCATACAGTTGGATCGCAACCCGGTTGATTGGATAAACGTCCAGCCAGACTTTGTTGACCTTGATAACACGAAACAAAAACTCCATTACTGCACTCAAGGCCTCCTTGCCGTAGCCTTTACCTTTTTCAGACACCACCAGACGGCGTAATTCAGCCCAGTTGGAATGACGATTGATCCAGATCAAACTGTATCCGATGGTAGTGTGACTTGCTTTGTCCGAAAAAATCAGCAGGGCATAATCGGGATGGTTGATTTCTTTGATGTGTTCTTCCCATGTCCCCTGCCAGACAAAATCACGGTTTTGTGGGTCGTTTTCCCATTGCATGATCAATTTGATGTCATCGTATCGGGCAAACCGGATATCCAGCCGATCGGTCTCCCATTGCATTGTTTTATCCACGTTATCTCCTTGTTATGACTGATTTCAGCATATCACAACAAATAAAAACGAACAGCATCTTTGATACTGTTCGCAACAATTTTTCGAATGTCTACCTCTTGGCATGCTTCTGCAGACTCATAAGCGATGAGAGATTAAAGCCCCAATTCCTTAATAAAATAAAGCAGGTTGTCCATGGTGAGCTCCATGTCACTTGGGGCTCTTCCGATGATATGTTTGAAATCACGAGCAATCCGATTGATACTGAAGATTGCGGAAACCCCCTCATCATAAGCTGCCTCGATCGAATCTCCGATATCACCCACTACTGCCACTAAGGGAACGTGATGCTTTTTGGTTCGCCGTGCAACACCGATCACAACTTTTCCGCGAAGACTTTGAAAATCGATTTTACCTTCACCGGTAAACACCATATCGGTTCTATCAAGAAGATCATCAAAACCTATTGTATCAAGAACAACTTCTATGCCCATTTCAAGCTTTGAATCAAAGAACGCGACCATGCCTGCTCCCATACCACCGGCAGCGCCGGCTCCGGGTATTTCTGAAACTTCTTTTGAAAGCTCCTTCACGATAATTTTTCCTAAAGAACGCAATTGACCGTCCAGAAAGATCACCATCTCTTCATCAGCACCTTTTTGGGGACTGAAGACATATGCTGCTCCATGCTGACCAAACAGCGGGTTGTCTATGTCACACATGGTTACGATCTCAAGGTTATCTAATACTTTATTACGGTTGCTTAGGTCAATCGTGGCGATTTTGGACAATGACCCACCGGTGGGAACAAATTCTTTGCCATCGGCATCTAGAAAACGGACACCGGCAGCAGCCGCAGCCCCGGCTCCTCCATCATTGGTCGAACTGCCGCCCAATCCAACGATGATCTTCTTGCATCCGCGGGAGGCGGCATCTATTATCAGCTCACCGACACCAAAAGTAGTGGTCTGGTCAGGCCGCTTATCCTCTCCTACTAGTGGCAATCCGGCACAGGCCGCCATTTCAATGATAGCTGTATCGACGTTAACAATACCGTAAAATGCCTCGACCGGTTCAAAATAAGGTCCGGTAACTTCCACTGTCACTTTCTCACCACTCATAGCAGTCAAAAACGAATCAACACTGCCTTCACCGCCATCCGCAACGGGAAGAGAGATTATTTCGGAATCAGGATAGTGCTTTCTAATTGCTCTCTCCATGATTTTACATACTTGTGCTGAACTCATGGTCCCCTTGAATGAATCCGGAATCAAGATAAATTTTTTCATAGCAGCTCCTCGTTATCACTTTGTTATGACTTATTTCTGGATATCACAATATATAAAAAACGAACAGCACCCTTCGATACTGTTCGAATCAAATCTAATTGGCTGTGCTTTTGGTAGGTTTGAGCTGAAAATACCACATCGAAACGCCTACGACCAGACCACCGATGATATTGCCGATGGTGACCGGCAGTAAATTCTGCCATAAAAACCCACTCCAGCTCAGACTTGAAATATCAACTCCCGCCTGAGCTACCAAAGCGGCGTATTTTGGGACTTGCAGGGAAAACAGTCCGGCCGGAATGTAATACATGTTGGCGACCGAATGTTCAAACCCTAGAATGACAAAAAAGGCTACCGGTATGAACGCCCCGGCAATTCGGCTGATGGTGTCTTTTCCGGAAATACTGATCAACACACCGATGCAAACCAGAATGTTGGCAAAGATTCCCAGAACGATACCATTGGCAAACGGCAGTGTTGTTTTATAAGCAGCGATCTTGACCGTAACAACCGCCAGTTGTCCACCGGAAATTTCCAATTGACCAAAGAAAGCTACCCCCATAGCCAACAAGACCGCACCGATCATGTTTCCCAGATAGACCAAACTCCAATTACGGAGCATTTTGGCTAAGGTTGTTTTATTTTCAAGAACGGATATGATGATCATGATGTTGCCGGTAAATAGCTCGACCCCAAGCAGAATGATCATCCCCAGGCCAAAGGGAAACAGCAGTCCGCTGATCATTTTTACCAATCCGGTATTTTCGATGGCATGAGTAGCCGTCGTTGCAGCTGCGGCACCAAAGGCGATCAACAATCCGCCAATAATAGACATCCAAAGCAATTGAATGGTAGGGTAATTGGCTTTCGCCCGCCCGATATCAGAATAATTGCGGGTGATGTCTAATGGCGTATAATAGTTCATTTGACTGCCTCACATCTAACCACCCAAAAAAAAAGCGATCTCCCCATATGTATTACAACTCCTCCTTGATCAACCGGCAATTCCGGAAGTTATACGAAACCAGTGTATCATATTTTATCAAAAAAAAAGAAACCGGCCCACAGACCGGTCAGTCTTCGAATAAGATATCCTCTAAACGATGTTGATCCTTGATGATGATTTTTCTGTGTCCCTTTTGTTCAATGATACCCTCTTCCTGCCAAGCTGAAAGTCGTCGGCTCAATGTTTCCTGACTCATACCCAGTTGTGAAGCGAAATCGCCTTTGGAGACATTCAACTCGACCAGCGTTTTCCCCTGTGACATGTCAAGCAAGACTTGAGCCAACCGTTGATTGACCGAACTAAGACTGATGATCTCGACTCTGTTTTCGGCTTTTTCTAAACGGCGGGACAACTCATCCATGATCTTAAAGGCGATCGAAGGATACTTGGCCATGATTTCTTTTAGCTGTGCACCTTTTAGAACACACATAATGCAATTTTCAATTGCCTGGGCATGATCTTTCAAAGGCAGCGAGGAAAACAGTGATAATTCTCCCATAAAATCACCCGGCCCAATAATGCGACCGATCTGTTCCTTACCGCTGACATTCAACCGATATAACTTGACCTTGCCGGTGTATAAGACATACAGCGTGCCGGCTTCGTCACCCGCCCGATAGATCGTCTCCCCTTTTAAAAATGACCGGGATGAGGCGATATGGGCGATCTCGACCTTCTCCTCATCCGTCAACGAGTCGAAGATCGGGACATGGGATATGCATCGAATATGATCTTCATGTGCCATAGACAGCTTTTCTCCTATTCCTGGATCCTTGACTCATTATATCGTAACAGCCGCATGGCATTCAAGATGACTAACAGGACCGATCCCTCATGGACCAGCATGCCAAGCGACATATTGACGGTTCTGAAGATGACACCTGCCAGCAACACGGCGACGACCGCTAAAGCAAAGATGATATTTTGCCGGATATTATTAACGGTCGCCCGGCTTAAACCGACAGCATAACTGAGTCGATGGATATCGGCACTCATCAGCACGACATCGGCTGTTTCCATGGCAACATCGGTTCCGGCACCGCCGATCGCAACACCTAAGTCAGCCGTAGCCAGCGCCGGGGCGTCATTGACACCATCACCGACCATGGCGACCGAACCATACTTGTCACCAAGACTGTTTAGGACTTCGACCTTATCCTGCGGTAATAATTCGGCATAGTAGGCATCGAGCCCCAGTTGATCGGCGACTGCCTTAGCCGCTCGCTGATTGTCTCCTGTCAGCATCGCAATGTGTTTTACACCGAGCCGTTTTAGTTCGCGGACCAATTCTTTGGCATCGTTGCGAATCGTATCAGCAATCGAAATGATCCCCAGGATATCGGTTTCCGTTCCGAGGATGACGGCTGTTTGACCCTTAGTCTCCTCAAGTTTGAGATAGTCTTCGTGGTTGTCGAGGTCGATGGCAGTCTGCTCAAACAACTTACGATTGCCGATCAGATAGTCCTGTCCGTCTAAAGTAAACCTCAAGCCCCGGCCAATGATGATTTCGGCCTGCTCCGGTGAAGTAAGCTTGATATTCAGGCGTTTCTCGGCTTCACGAATGATTGCTTGGCCCAGTGGGTGTTCCGAGTAAGACTCGCCGATGGCGGCGATCCGAAGCACCTCATCCTCCGACATGCCGAAACTTTTGATATGAGTGACGCCGGGCTTTCCTTCCGTCAACGTTCCGGTTTTATCAAAGGCGACCGCTTTGACAGTGCCGAGTTTTTCGATAATTTCGCCACCTTTGATCAAGACACCGTGTTTAGCTCCGTTTCCAATTCCCGCCACGATCGAAACCGGTGTCGAGATGACCAGCGCTCCCGGACAGGAAATCACCAACAGGGTCAGAGCCAGCCGGATGTCACGGGTAAAGACATACAGTACGGCAGACAGCAGAATGATTGAAGGGGTATACCAACGGGAAAACTTTTCCAGTGATTTTTGAGCTTTGGCTTTTTTATCCTGGGCTTCCTCGACCATGTGCAGGATGCGGGCAAACGTGGTGTCCTCACCGACTTTTTCCGCCCGGATCACCAGATAACCGGACTCTATTATGGTGCCGGAAAAAACTTCATCTCCGTTTAAGCGGTTGATCGGGATCGATTCCCCGGTGATCGCTGCCTGATTGACATAAGCCGTTCCTTCGATCACACTGCCATCAACGGCAATTTTCTCACCCGGCTTGACGATGATCAGATCTCCCCGAACCACTTCATTAGGTGATAAGACGACTTCACCTTCTGCCCGGCGGACCCTGGCTTGGTCAGGTGCCAGATCCATGAGAGACCGAATCGATGACCGGGTTTTTTCTATGGTACGTGACTCGAGGTAATCACCCAGTATAAACAGAAAAGTGACGGCTGCCGCTTCCCAATATTCACCAATGATAACAGCGCCGGCAACAGCTATGGTGACTAAGGCATCAATCCCGACAATTTTATATCGGATGGCCTGAAACGCTTTGCGAAAAATCGGCAAACCGGCAATCAATGTGGCAGCCAGCATCAAACCGATCGTGACCGGATGATAGCCGATAGTCCGCATCAGAACATAGCCCGCCAGGGCCAGTGTACCCGACGCCCACACCTGATGACTCTTTTTAAGTTGCCATATTGTTGATAGTGACATTCAAGCCTCCTTCATTCAGTCCTTGATCCCGGTCAAATAACAGCCCGTTGATTTTTAAAAAAACTTCTCCCGCAGGAGAAGTGGGTTGAGGGTTATTTTACCGACAATACCTTGTAGCCGAGTCCTTCGAGTTTAAATTTGATTTGATTGTCATTGATGGTTGCATCATCATACGCCACTTTAACGCGGGATGAGTTGAACAGGACTTCTGATTGTTCGATACCTTTGGTTTTCTTGAGTACACCTTCGATTTTAGCCACACAGCTGGGGCAGGTGAAGGTTTCGAGTTGGAATGTTTTATTGGTCATATTGATCCTCCTTGGTCGTTTGTTGGTCTCATTATAAGTCGCCCCGGCAAGCGATTCTTTGACCCAGGTCAAAATTTCCCGGAAAAATGAAATCCGGGAAGATTAATTGATAAGATTTGTTTGTGGTAAACAAAAAATACCGCTCTGCTCGATCGATCAACCTGCTATAGGAAGACCGGTTCAGCCCAAACAAAAAAACAGGCCGTAGCCTGTTTTATTTTGTGCCAAATAATCGGTCGCCGGCATCTCCCAGTCCGGGAACGATATAGCCCTGGTCATTTAGGACGGGATCGAGTGCCGCGCAAAATACCTCAACATCGGGATGTTCTTCATTGAGTCGGCGTACGCCTTCAGCAGCTGCGATTATGCAGACCCAGCGGATGTGTTTAACGCCTCTTTTTTTCAACTGGGTAATGGCTGCCACAGCAGAACCACCGGTAGCCAACATCGGATCAAGGATAAAGACTTCACTGTCTGCTACATCGGATGGCATCTTGAAATAATACTCGACCGGTTCCAAGGTATCATGATCGCGATAAACGCCGACATGACCTACTCTGGCCTGAGGAATGATGCTCTGCATTCCAGGAACCATACCAAGTCCAGCACGAAGCACCGGAACCAATGTGATCTTTTTGTCTCCCAGCATGTGGCCGACAGCGGGTCCCATCGGGGTGTCGATTTTGACTTCTTTTAACGGCAGATCGCGTGTGACCTCATAAGCCATCAGCATAGCCAACTCTTCGACCAGCTCACGGAAGTTTTTGGTATCGGTTTGTGCGTCACGCAATTTGGTGACCTTATGTTGGATCAGTGGGTGATCAAAAATAAATGCTTTCAATTGTTCCATCAATTCCTCCTCCTAAACTAGACATATTATAGCACACCTGTCTGGGTATATTCTGTTATTGAAGAGAGGTTTCTATGAAAAGAACAAGACTATATTTGCTCATCCTGCTGATAGCTTTGGCTATTGTATGGTATATCAATCCCGAGAATCATCAAGATCAGGTGGTTGAACCGCCAGCTCCCGCCGGGGCTGAGGCTACACAGAGTCCTCCGGAAAACGTTTCGAATGCTCCGGAAACCATCGATCCGCAAGGTCATTATAGTTCCCGCGACGATGTTGCCCGCTATTTATTTACCTATGGTGAACTCCCTCCCAACTTTATCACCAAAAATGAAGCCAGGGAGCTCGGATGGGTGGCCGAACAAGGTAACCTGTGGGATGTGACGGATAATTATTCCATCGGAGGTGATCGGTTTTACAATCGGGAAAAACTGTTGCCCGAGGAAAACGGACGCATCTGGTACGAATGTGACATCGACTACCAGGGTGGCCGGCGCGGAGCCAAACGAATGGTCTATTCAAATGACGGACTGATCTATTATACCGACGATCACTATGAAAGTTTTCAAGAAATCCGGGAGGATGAGTTATGAAGAGAATTCGTCTGTGGCGACCGGAACTTAGTCAGAAAACGGCAGCCCATGTGATGTTAAAGCACCGCCTCGATCTGCCTGATTATTACGGCAATAACCTCGATGCCCTGTGGGACATGCTGACTGAAATTTCTCAGCCGACCCAGGTGATATTTGATGGCCCGAATAATGACTATTCTCAGGTGATCGAAAACCTGTTTCTGGAAGCCGCCGGGCATAACTCAAACCTGAGCGTCCAATCGAACGAATTGCGAGTGATCAGCGGAGCTGAGGTATTGACGATGGAAGATTTCATGTCACACCGCCTGTACCGCCGGATGTTAAAAAGTGATTATGCTTTGTCTCTCTGGCAACACAATGAACTGAAGGGCTGGCTACTTGCTCAAGAATCGACCGAGGCCCTGATCGTGGAAGCCTGTCAGGCCGATGATGCTGATTATGTCCTGCTGCTGCTCGATCGTCTGATCCGCGATTGGCCGGACCAACGATTGGTCTTTTTAGACGATGCACCGGCAGTATTATCGGGTTACTCCGCTAGGCAACTGCATGTCACCGTGTATGAGCCGACCCGAAGCGGTTGGAATGTATAAGTTTGATTGAATAAACCCTGCCCGATTGATGATTCGGACAGGGCTTATTTTTTGGTTCTCTATAGGATACTCTCAAGGATAGCAAACGAAATATCGTCCGCCTGATCGATGTCACGATGGGTCTCGTTTACCAGAGTGGACAGTTGACTTTTCAGTCCCTCACCGCTCAGCTGATGATGTTGTCGGATAAATTCAAACAAACCGGTTTCGTCCCAGTCCGGTCGTTTCATTTCAAGTAATCCGTCGGTGTACAGCAACAGTTTATCGCCCTGGTTCATCGGGATGGAATAGTTCTCAAACACCGGGGTGACAAATTCAGCCAGACGGCTGATGGGAAAACCACCCGGAATGTCGACATACATTGGTGCCTGTCCGCTTGGGATGACGATCGGTCGAACATTGAGACCGGCAGTCGAAAGAATGACCTCATGTGTATCATGATGATAAATACCAAACAGCATCACGAGATGTGCTTCATCCGGAAAAGCCGATTGATTGTAAATGTTGAACAGCTGCTTGAGGACTTGATCCGGCTTGATCTTGTTGACATCGCTCGATTCCCTCCGGATACTTTCAACCACAGCACTTGAGGCCAAAACTCCCAGCATGGCTGAAGTGACACCATGACCTGCCACGTCCATGATATAAAAAGCAGTATGGTCCTGGTCGATCGGATAGTAGTTGATAAAATCACCACTCAACTCATCCAGCGGATTTATTTCAAAGTGAAACCTGATCGCCCCAAAATTGGCACCTTCGGTGGGAAAGACCGCTTCCTGGATGGCCCGGGTGGCCACCAAGTCCTGTTGCAGCTTATCATTGGCTTTGGCTAACAGATCGTTTTGATGCCGAATTTCCCAGGTGCTGACTTCAACTGCCGACTGCAGGTCTGAAACACTATAGCGCAGATCTTGACTTTGCTCATACAGTGTCTGATAGGGCAATCGGACATTCTTGACGAATACCGACCAAAACATAAAGCCCAATCCGGCGACTTTGAACAGATTGCCCAGCAGAGTCATCGGATCAGATGCATAAGGATAGATGATAAGTGCTAATTCGGAGAAAATCAATAACCACAGACCGATCAAAAAATCGACCCGCCCCGGTGCAATGTCCTGTTGAAAATTTTCCGTATATTGCACAATAGCATAAAGATAGATCAATAATCCGGCACCGGCCATGATCAACTTGAAGTTGCTCAAACCACCATCTTCGGTCAAAAGTTCGGGCAATAAGTTGACATTATGCAAAGCCAGAATCAGAACCGTGATCAATATCAGCAACACCCAGATCAAGCCATGTTCTTTAGAAAAATCCGTTGTTTTTTCCCGCCCGACCTGGAACGACCACAGCAAGCCAATGCCAAACAAAAGACGTGATAACAACCATAGCCAGGCAGCTGATTCAGGATTTCCCGAAAAAGAAAAAGGCAAACCGGGCAAAGATAAACTGTGGATCAGATCGAGTATTCCAACCACTAGAAAGCTGCTGCCCAAAATCATATTGTATTTAAGCTTTCGAATCTCCTGCGTAAAATAAAATGTCAGAAAGATCGCGATGGCAAATATTGCACTGAAAAATCCGAAGATCGTATGATATGTCAAAAACATAGCCGGAACGATCCGGGGCACGTTTAATTGAACAACATGTCCCACTGCCAGCAAAATCAAGCTAACAAGAATGGAAACGACCAGTCGCTTCGGGATGGGTTTTGTTTGCATAGCCACCTTCTATTCGGTCATCGTAACATGGCGTAAAGCAGAACGATCAAACCGAGTACTATCCGATAATAACCAAACAGATTGAAATTGTGATTCTTGATATAACCCAGCAAAAACTTGATCGCAACGATCGAGACCAAGAAAGCGGTTATCATACCGACTGCTAAAATAATCATCTCACTGCCGGTAAATACCAAACCAAACTTGATCAGCTTTAACAGGCTTGCTCCCATCATGACCGGCACAGCCAGGAAGAAAGTAAACTCAGCCGCTGTCGTTCGCGACAGACCGATGATGATCCCGCCCAGAATGGTCGCTCCCGAGCGCGACGTTCCGGGGAACACCGCTGCCAGCACCTGAAACAAACCAATAATGATGGCATCTTTATATGTGATGTCCGCAATGCTGTTTACCCGGATCGGCTTATCAGCATTTTTTTTCTCAACTACCAAAAAGCCGATTCCAAATACGATCAAAGCGATCGCAACCGGTACGTAGTGATAGAACAGCTCATCGATCTTTTCATCAAACATCAGTCCGATGACTGCTGCAGGCACACAGGCCACCAGGATTTTCAACCACATATCAAGCTTGTCTTTTGGAATGTGAAGCTTGGGTTTGCTTCGAAACGGCCACAATCGTTTGAAATAAATTACCACGACCGCCAAAATCGCCCCCAGTTGGATGACGACTAAAAACATATCCCAAAAAGCCTTTGACACATCCAGTTTGACAAACTCTTCGAGTAGAATCATGTGTCCGGTCGAGCTGACCGGAAGCCATTCCGTAATGCCTTCTACTATTCCAAAAAGTATAGTTTTTAAAATTTCAATCATTTTGACCTATTTCTACCAATTGGATCAAGTAACCGTCTGGATCGACAAAAAAGCAAAAGCGCAACTCAGGATTTGGTGCCATTATTTCGCTTGGTTGACAATCAGTCAGTGTTTTCCGCCATGAATCCAGGTTTTCGACTAAAAATCCCAGACTGATACTTCGAGAAGAGTCGGCGTGACCTTCGATCAATTCAACCTTGGTCTCGCCATCACCTAGAAAAGCCATCCGACTTGGCCCGTCATACAATGTGTCGAGAGCCAGTCCCAGTCGGTTTTGATAAAAATCAAGCGATGCTTCCAGATTGTTGACATGCAGTGTTGTCCACAAAAACTTCATAATATACCTCGTTAGTATTCTACTAAACTAATACAAACAAAGCCACTCCGGGGAATGGCTTTTGAATGTTTAGGCCGTTTGATTTAACCGACACCTTGAGATTCTTCATAATCATCCGGAATGATGAACAGTTCGGGATCGATGTCAGTGGTCGCCCGATCGATATACACCCGGACCATGGAGTCTTCCGTGCCGTTTTCAAAAAACTTCATATCACCGTTTTTAAAGTAATACGTCATGATGATGCCCTGGTCAACATATGTTTCCGTGTCATACATCACACCGTCGACTTCCGATTGGCCGGTGATAAACTCCTGTAAGCGCAGACTCTCGACCGTGTCACCGGTCATGACTTCATAGTCAACTTCTTCTGACGCCTCACTCACCCAGTATGTTTTATTTTGATCATCGATCGAGTATGACTTCCCATCGCGCAAGATGATCCGAATTCCACTGGTTTGATCACCGCTGGTATACTCGGTCTTTGTGACGTACTGGTCACCATCCCGGGCAACGATAGATATCGAGTCGGATTCAAAATCACCGACGACCATATGCATCCGTTGAATGATCGTGTACTGATCTGAGTCAAACAAATTACTGTAAAACTTTACGGTCTGGCTATCTTCCATCGCCACTGCCGGGCCATCTGTCTCCGGTGCCGGCTCGCTTTCCGTCTCTGTTTCAGGTTGGTCCTCAACCGCTTCAGGAGCCGGTTCCTGTTCGACCGGTTGTGACGGTTCTTCAACTGCCGGCTGATCTTCTTTTGCTGAACAACCAGCCATGATGATCAGACTGATGATGAGCAAACTGATGATGAGTTTTTTCATGGTACCTCCATCAGCTCAGAGTCTCGTTTTTCGAGCCTGAGTTGTTGTTTCAGTTCTTCTATACTGATTGCTTCCGTAAGTATATCATATCCCCAATCAACTCCGATGAAATGTATGCCTGCCGCCTGGGCTGCTGCCTGATCGACCCGACTGTCACCGATCAATATCGTTTCCCGGGGTGTCACCTGATAATAATCCATTAAATATTCGATGGCAGTGGGATCGGGTTTGCGCGGAAATCGTCCGTCACCCAAAACAGATTCAAATATATCCGGAAAAAGCTGATCGATTATCCGATCGGCTGCTGACTGATATTTATTGGTCAAAACAACCAGATGATCCTGTTTCAGATCTAGTAGCAGCTTATTTAACCCAGGATATACTTTTGTTCGGACAATCAGATTGTCATCGTAATACCGTCGATAAGCCTCCACTAATCCCGGCGGAATATTACCTCCACATGCCCGCTCGACCAATTGTAAAGTACCTGAGCCGATAAATTCTTGAATTTCCTGTAGACTTCTCTCCGGGAGTTCCCAGTCTTTCAATGCCTGATTCATTGCCCAGGCAATATCGGGTAGACTGTTTACCAAGGTCCCGTCCAGATCAAATATCAGCAGCCGCTTCATTTAATGTCCCATAAACAGCCAGCGTTCAAGCATCTGACGTGATGCTTCATCCCGGCCGAACAGATTGATAAAGTGGACCAGGCTTAGCGGTGATGACCGATGGGTCTGAAAAACCTGTCGAATGATCGATACGAAGTTTACTTGCCCCACAGTTTCTTCGAGGGTTTTAAAAAACGCCATTCCTTCGATGCCCAGTTTCGTCTGTTCCACCAGAGGTCCTCTACCATTTCGAGTATCAGGAATCAGCTTGGCCTGTTCTGATGAACTCATGACACCACGTAAGGCCCGCCAAGCCAGATAATCATAAAACGGTCTGCGAAACAAACCAAAATAATCACCGAACTCAACCGGATAGGCTGATTCGATCACTCGTGACAATGCTTGAGGCATATGATGAAAGTTAAGTAACTCCTGTTTCGTGACAGCCGTTATTTTGTTGTCGTGTAATGGTTGATCGAATTCAACAAAATGATCGCTCATTGCGTCAGACTTGCCCCAATCCTGTTCCAGATTCAGCTTAGTCTCACGCATGAATTTATCAAACAATTCGACATCATAGTCTTCCGTAAGATAATAGCGATGGAAAAAGTGGATCCGTCGTATAAATCGGCCCAACACGATCAGACAACGGCCTTGACCAATCAGGCGCTTGAGAGAAACCCCGTCTTTGACGGGCAAAGCAGTTGATTGGTAATTCGTTATCAGTCTGCATTCCTGGGGATAATGGATCTCAAATTCCCTGATATTATCACTGTCGGGCCAGACCGGCAACCATCCCATCTCATCGCTAAGAATCATTCTACCTTTTGTGTCCCGGATGAGTTTGGCATCATAGCGCAATTCAAGACTACTAAGAAAAACCGGTAATTTATAATGTCGTCTGCCGTCCTTAAGATGGCTGAACAAATTGATCTCATATGGTTTTCCATCGATAAAGCAGTCATTGAGAAAAATATCAGCGTCCAGCATAAATTCAGGCTGTGTCACATCATGGCGCTGCAGTTTGAGCGTCACCCTCATGGTATTAATCGCATCCTGGATAATGATTCGTGCTTTCACTCTGTCCTCCGTCCGGTTTAAACAGACCTGATCATCGTCAGGTCTATCCATATTCTACCATTAATACCATCAAACAGATAGTTTGACATGACGTGAAATCTTACCACTTAGATATTATACAGTGGTTGTCTTTATCTCGTTTTCTTCATGCCGCTTGAATACCGATTTCTGCTTAAACATAAATTTGGTATGTTTTCTTGACAAAAACGAAAAACGTTCGGAAAAAAAAGACCTAATTTTGCGATAAGTCCTTTGTGTAACATATAGAGATGTGATATTGTTAAGATATCGATACAGTAAGGAGGAATCATGAACAAACAAACAGGCTTACTGGCCAATTTTTTTAAGTTTGAAGAGCATAAAACTACTCTTGGAACGGAGATCAATGCCGGTATCACTACATTTATGACTATGGCTTACATACTTGCCGTTAACCCCGGTATCTTGTCCGCAGCCGGAATGGACCCGGGTGCTGTCTTCACAGCAACTGCCTTAGCTTCATTCATTGCTATTATGATCATGGCGCTCTACGCCAACCTGCCCTTTGCATTGGCCCCGGGTATGGGACTGAATGCATTCTTTGCCTTTACCGTTGTTATCGTCATGGGATATACCTGGGAACTGGCATTAGCAGCCGTCTTTATTGAAGGTCTCATTTTTATCCTATTATCTTTCTTTAAGATCAGAGAGGCGATCATCGATAGTATCCCGATGGACATCAAGCGCGCCATCAGTGTCGGTATCGGTTTATTTATTGCCTTTATCGGACTGACAAACTCAGGCGTTGTTGTCACGGGTGATGGCGTTCCATTGGCACTCGGTAGTTTGGGAGAGCCAACGGTACTGGTTGCATTAATAGGTATCCTGATTACCGGAGTCCTACTGGCTTATAAAGTCAAAGGAGCGATTCTTATCGGCATCATCGCTTCGACCCTTGTCGGTATACCCTTTGGCATTACCGTATTTCCGGACAATATCTTTTCCATGCCGCCCTCACTGGCACCCACCTTTATGAAGATGGACTTCTCTGGAATCCTCAGCTGGGATTTTGCGGTCATTTTGTTCACCTTCTTAATGATCGACATGTTTGACACTGTCGGCACCCTGGTCGGTGTTTCGACCAAGGCCGGCATGCTCGATGAACAAGGTCGCGTTCCTAATGCCAAACAAGCACTGCTGGCTGACGCTATCGGAACCAGCATAGGTGCTGTTCTGGGTACCTCAACCGTTACAACTTACGTGGAAAGCGCTTCCGGCGTAAACGAAGGCGGTCGAACCGGAATGACAGCCCTGACGACCGGATTGTTGTTCCTTCTGGCTCTGTTCTTTGCCCCGCTGTTCTTAATGATTCCGGGTGCTGCGACTGCGCCTGCCCTGATCGTCGTCGGTGCGATGATGATGTCGCCGGTACTTGAGATCGACTTCAGTGATATGTCCAATGCCATTCCATCATTTTTGACAATTGCTATGATGCCTTTGGCTTATAGCATCTCAGAAGGTATTGCATTTGGTATGGTCAGTTTTGTCCTGATCAAGCTGTTATCAGGAAAAGCTCGTGAAATTCCAATATTAAGCTATGTCGTGGCCGCCGTTTTTGTCTTGGCCAAACTATTCCTCTAAACTGCAAAAAACCCGGTCCAGTATTTACTGTGACCGGGTTTTTTTGATTCAAAGAACTAACTATCTTGAACTATTTTTTTGATCTCACTGTGAGAAAGCACTTTCCCGACGGATACTACTTTGTCATCGACGACAAATGCCGGGGCACTCATCACTCCATATGAGGCTATCTGAGACAGTTCGGAAACTTTTTGGACACCCTCTTCTATTTCCAACTCCTGCAGGACTTGCTTGACATTTCTTTCCAATGCCTCACAGTTAGAACAACCGGTCCCCAGAATCTTATATCTGGATTCTGTGGCTGATTGAGTCGGTTGTACCACGGTATCTTTTTTCTTTCCAAAACCAAATATGCTCATATTGCCTCCTATAATAATCCCTGTGTCAGGTTAAAGATGTATCCAATTGCTATGATCCCCAGTGTTACTATACCCAAAAATATACTGAGTAATTTTGGTTTGATTGCCTGTCGAAGCATGATGAGTGATGGCAATGACAGGGCTGTCACAGCCATCATAGACGATAAGACAGTCCCAAGTCCGGCACTTTTTGCATATAAACTCTCAGCAACCGGGATCGCTCCAAAGATATCACCATACATTGGGATCCCAACGATCGTGGCCAGGATCACCGACCAAGGTTTGTCACCACCCAGGATTTCCTCAATCCATTCCTGAGGTATGTAGTTGTGAATGATCGCTCCGATGCCGACCCCCAGGAAGATATAGGGTCCGACTTTTTTGATCGTATCCTGCACCTGCCGTTTGGCAAAATCGACCCGGTCAGCTCTTGTCATCTCAGGCATGACAACATTTACCGATGCCCGGTTTCGTTTGATGATGTCTTCGAGCTGATCCTCCCAGTCGAAACGTCCGATGATCAACCCACCGATGACAGCCAGGATCAACCCGACCACAACATAGGCGGCTGCAATCCGAAAGCCAAAAATACTGGTCAGTAGAACTAAGGAACCGAGATCGACCAGTGGTGAACTGATCAAGAAGCTGAAGGTCACTCCCAGGGGCAATCCTGCGCTGGTAAATCCCATGAACAGAGGAATCGATGAACAACTGCAAAACGGTGTTACTGTGCCTAGTAAGGCGGCAAATATATTACCGAAAACACCTTTAAACCGGCCGATGATCTGACGGCTTTTCTCCGGCGGGAAATAGCTCTGCAAATAGCTGACAACAAAAATCAGTGATCCCAACAGGATAAAGATTTTTATGACATCATAAAAAAAGAATTGCAGTGCTCCGCCTAGGCGGGTGGTAATATCGACCCCTAAGGTTTTAAGTAAGTTGCCGAATAGATCATTCAGCCACTTCATTCCCAGAACTTGTTCTTGAATAAATTGTCCCATTAGATTTCCTCTGCCAATTGTCTAAATGTATCCTGTTGCCTCGAGTAATGCATCCATTTGCCATCCTTGCGAACATTTACTAAATCAGCCGCTATCAACACTTTCATGTGATGAGACAAGGTCGGTTGTGTGATATTCAAGTCTTCGAGCATTTGACAAGCACACCGTTCTCCGTCTTTTAGCATCTTAATAATCTGCAATCGATTGCCATCACTCAGAGCCTTATAAATCGTAACTTGTTTT
>JAAZLX010000126.1 GCA_012799095.1 Tissierellia bacterium | reverse complement strand
GTCTGACGATCGATTTCGAGACGACAGATGATGACAGCGTGACTGTTCGGGAACGTGATAGCATGCAACAAACACGGATCAAGATCGATGAATTACTGAATTACTTCCGGAACATTTTTGTTTATGATTAAAACAGTCTATCTATTGACGGATTCGATCGGGGAAGCATCGCTGAGAATTATTACTACCGTATTAAGCCAGTTCCCTGATCAGTCCGTTACGATCGAACAGTTCTCATTTATCGAATCGGAGCAGGAAATCAGTCCGATCATCGACCGGGCACGAAGCAACGGGGCATTTGTCATATTTAACTTTGTGAAAGCCTCTTTGAGAGATTTATTTAATCACCAGGCGAAAAGTGCCGGTGTTCCATATGTCGATTTAACTGGTCACTTGCTGGATCAATTGACTCACTACCTTGATACCTTGCCCATGGAACAACCCGGACATCTTCAGGTGTTGGATCAGTCGTATTATGATCGGGTGGAAGCAATCGAGTTCGCTGTCAAATATGATGACGGCAAAGATCCAAAGGGGATACTTAGAGCAGACATCATTCTGGTCGGCATTTCCCGGACATCAAAAACTCCGCTCAGTATGTATTTAGCCGGACTCAGTTATAAAGTCGCCAATGTGCCGATCTATCCGGAAGCACCTTTGCCCAGAGAATTGTTTCAAATACCGAAACACCGTCTGTTCGGACTGACCAATAAAACTGAGGATCTGGTCCGAATACGGCAGGAGCGGATGAAGCAGATGGGGTTTGGCGATATCACTGAATATTCCGACATCAAACGAATCGAACAGGAACAATCTTACGCGGCCGATGTTTTTGACCGATTGCAATGCCAGGTGATCGACGTGTCCACCTCGGCAGTCGAAGAAACCGCCAACAAAATCCTAAAGCATTTACAGGCGTATGAGGAATAAAATGATTGTTAATCGCCGGGCTTATGAGAAACTGGAACATGACATACTCAGTCCAGCAGCAACCTTTTCTGACAGTTCACTCGGTCGGAAACAGCCTGAGCCGGAGGATGAATACCGGACCATCTTTCAACGAGATCGGGACCGGATCATTCATTCCAAAGCTTTTCGGCGCTTAAAACATAAAACTCAGGTTTTCTTATCTCCGGAGGGTGATCATTACCGAACCCGTCTGACACATACCTTGGAAGTCAGTCAGATTGCCCGTAGCATTGCCCGGGCGCTGAGATTGAATGAAGATCTGGCTGAAGCGATCACCTTGGCGCATGACTTAGGTCATACTCCTTTTGGCCACTGCGGTGAACGGGCTCTCAATCAAGTCCATCCCGGTGGATTTGACCATTCACAGCAAAGTGTTCGAGTGGTCGAATTTTTAGAGCGCCGTCCCAATAAACTTTACAATGGGCTCAATCTCAGCTATGAGGTTCTCGATGGAATTGCCAATCATTCGGGGAACCGTCAGGCGGCGACACTCGAAGGCCAGATCTGTAAATATGCTGACCGGATCGCCTATATCAATCATGATATCGATGATGCCATCAGAGCCGGCATATTGACCAATGAACAATTAGATCAGGATATTTTACATATTCTTGGTCCTACCAATTCCGTCAGACTATCGACTATGATCGAAGATGTCATTTTATCCTCTTCTGCTTTGGAGAAAATCACTATGAGTCCTCAGATCGGTCAAGCAATGCTGGATTTACGAGAGTATTTGTTTGACCACCTGTATTACAATCCGATAGCAAAATCGGAGGAGGTCAGGGCCGAGAGACTGGTGCAACTGTTATATGAATTTTTCCGGGATTCCCCAGATCAGATGAGTCAGGAATATTTTGCTGATTACCAGACCTATGGCATCGAATCGGTCAAGGATTACATTGCCGGTATGACGGATCGTTATGCCGTCAATCGATTTAAAGAACTTCTCATACCACAATTTTGGCAGTAGGTGATATGGCTTACAAATATGTCGATGATATCGCAAACATCATCTCAGAACAAGTAGATATTGTTTCAGTGATCGGTTCACGCGTTCCGTTAAAGCGAGCCGGCCGAAACTACAAGGGCCTTTGCCCGTTCCACAGTGAAAAGACACCATCTTTCACTGTTTCGAGCGAGCGCCAGTCCTATTACTGTTTTGGCTGTCAAAAGGGCGGTGGTGTGATCAATTTTCTGATGGATTATGAAAATCTGGATTTTATCACAGCGATCGAAACACTGGCAGACCAGCAGGGCATCGATCTGGCACGTTATCTAGCGCAAACCGATGAGCCGGCCAAAGATTACTCCAAATTATACGAATTAAATCGCCAGGCTGCTCGATATTTTTATCGGGCCATGAAACAATCAGAAAAAGCCAGAAATTATTTTAAACAGCGCGGCTTAAGCGATGAAACGGTTTTTCATTTTGGATTGGGCTTTGCACCTGATTCCTGGAATGGTTTGATCCATGCGATGAGCCCGAAATTTTCTCTCAAGACATTGGAACAGGTTGGATTAACAGCTGCCAGTAAGGGGAGGGAATACGACCGCTTCCGCGCCAGAGTGATGTTTCCGATATTGGATCTTCGCAAACGGGTGATCGGCTTTGGCGGGCGAGTCCTGAGTGACCAACAACCGAAGTATTTGAACAGTCCTGATTCTGTTATCTTTAATAAAGGATATCATCTGTATGGTTTGTTCTCTGCTAAAGATTACTTAGGGCCTGATAAGCGTGTACTCCTGGTAGAAGGGTATATGGATGTTATAAGTTTATATCAACATGGAGTCAAAAATGCAGTGGCTTCTCTGGGGACAGCATTTACTGAACATCAAGCCAAGTTGATCCGTCGCTTTGCTGATTCAGCAGTTATTTTATACGATGGTGATCGAGCGGGACAACAGGCGACCAAACGTGCGCTCGCTATCTTCTTTGGTTTGGATTTTCCGGTCTATGTCGTTACCATACCTGAAGGTGATGATCCGGATACCTACATTGTAAAGCATGGTCAAGCTGCCTTTGAACAGTTCGTCAAGGACAATATGACAGATGGGTATACCTACTTACTCAATCTGGCCAAACAGGATTTGGATCTGACTCAGATCAGCGGTCAACGGTCCTATCTGCAACAGGCTCTGACTATCATTAAACCAATTCAAGATGACATGATCAAACAGGTCTATTTAAACCAGATTTCACACGATATCGGGCTTCCGGTAGAAGAAATCATCCGGACACCGATCAAACAACCGGCACCTGCCAGCAAAGCAGATGATTTTCGGGCAACTCTGTTGAGTCTGCTTCTACAGGAACTGGATGTCACCAAACAAATGAGGCAGCATCCCTTTTATGATGAACTGCCTGGGGCCTGGAAACAGCTGATCGAGTTTATTATCTCTGAAAATGGATATAATATTGAATTAGCCATAGAACGATTTCCGCTCGATGTCTGTGCTGTCTTTGACCAAAGACGACGGGAAGCGGTATCGCCGAAAGACCGTCAAAACTGGCCGGTTCTGCTAAGACAACTCTTGGTGGAACAGATTGAACAAGACATTAGGCGAATCAATCAAGATCAGAACCTTTCTCAGGAAGAAAAGTTAAAACAGGTCATCAATAAACAAAAAAAGATTGCCCTGTTATGGAATAAGGAGACTCAATGATCAACGAAACACTATTACGAAAACTGGAAAAAAAAGGCCTTGCTGAAGGCAAAGTGACACTTGAAGAGATTGTCACAGCTTTTGAGAATGAAGATCTTTCTGAAGATGATATGCTTCAAATCCAGGAACAACTGAATAAAATCGGTATTGTGTTGGTTGATGGAGACGACGATGTTTCGGATGATGACCTCGATGAGGAACTCGATGAAGATATCGATGGCGATATCGATGATACAGATTTTGTTGACGATGAAGACGAAGATGATGATGACGACGAAGATGATGATACGGACAAAGATATCGACGAAGACATCGATGATGATGTAGAAAACGATGACGAAGACGAAGAAGTCATTGAAGAAGCCAAAGATCTAAACAATCTATCAAAAGGTATGTCGATCGATGATCCGGTACGGATGTATCTAAAAGAAATCGGACGAGTACCGTTATTGACAGCGGAAGAAGAAGTCGAACTGGCCAAACGGATGGAAGCCGGGGATGAAGAAGCCAAGCAAAAATTATGTGAAGCGAATTTACGCCTGGTGGTATCGATCGCCAAACGCTATGTCGGCCGCGGTATGCTGTTTCTTGATTTGATCCAAGAAGGCAACCTGGGCTTGATGAAAGCCGTCGAAAAATTTGACTACCGAAAAGGATTTAAGTTCTCGACCTATGCCACCTGGTGGATCCGTCAGGCAATCACTCGAAGTATTGCCGATCAGGCCAGAACGATCCGTATCCCGGTCCATATGGTTGAAACGATAAACAAATTGATGAGGGTATCGCGCCAATTGCTCCAGGATCTCGGTCGTGAACCCACACCGGAAGAAATCGGTCGTGAAATGGGGATCACAGAAGAAAAGGTGCGTGAGATCCAAAAGATCTCCCAGGAGCCTGTTTCGCTCGAAACGCCGATCGGCGAGGAAGAAGATTCCCATTTGGGTGATTTCATTCCTGATGTTGATGCCCTGGCACCGGCGGACGCCGCCGCCTTTTCCATGCTGAAAGAGGTGTTGATCGAAGTCCTGGACGGCTTGACCCCCAGGGAGCAGAAGGTATTGAAGTTACGGTTCGGTCTTGAAGACGGTCGAGCCAGAACACTGGAAGAAGTAGGCAAGAAGTTTGATGTAACGCGTGAAAGAATCAGACAAATTGAAGCCAAAGCTCTTCGAAAGCTCAAACACCCGACTCGCTCCAGAAAACTTTCGGATTATCTCGACTGATGAAAAAGCGTCTACAAGCGATCATTGATTGGATCGAACCGCATGATCGGATCATTGATATCGGCAGTGACCATTTGATCATACCAAACCACTTAATTGACCAGGGAATCACATCCCTGGTTTTTGCCAGTGATATCAATGACGGCCCTTTGCAATCGATGAAACAGAGCAGGCAGGATCGAAACATCATTATTTTGCGATCCGATGGCCTAAAGGATGTTGACCATGAACTTGACGGGGCGATCATTGCCGGCATGGGAGGACGTCTGATCCAAAGGATACTTGAGGAGTCACTGGAACGATTTAAACATATGAAATATATCATCGTTCAACCAATGCAGCAAATCGAAGAATTGAGACAATATCTGCAAGATCACTTTACCATTACCGCAGAAAGACTTGTCAGTGAAGACGGGAAAATCTACCACGTAATCAAACTGATTTCGGGACAAGACGATTATGATGTCATCTTAACCAAAGGGCTGGCACCAAAACAGGAATTATCCCAATACTATGCCCATCAGTTGCAACATTGGAGGCGACTTCTTCCCCGGGTATCAGCGGAAAGGCGCAGCCAGATCGAACAGCGTATCGCTCGACTGGAAAGGGCGAATATGCTATAATAGATTCATAACCAGGCTGAGTGATCGCGTGCAAAAGCATGAGGAAAGTCCGAGCTCCACAGAGCAAGGGTGCTGGCTAACGGCCAGTGAAGGCGACTTTAAGGACAGTGCAACAGAAATAAACCGCCTGTAAAGGTAAGGATGGAAAGGCGAGGTAAGAGCTCACCAGCACATAGGCGACTATGTGGCTATGTAAACCCCACCCGGAGCAAGGTCAAATAGGGAATTGTATGAACGGCTCGTTCACCCGTGGTAGACCGCATGAGCAGTCTGGTGACAGGCTGCCAAGATAGATGATCACACAAACAGAACTCGGCTTATAGGCTTGGTTAGTCGCTTCGGCGACTTTTTTT
>JAAZLX010000125.1 GCA_012799095.1 Tissierellia bacterium | reverse complement strand
TCAACATAAACAGAATGAATTTTTGCAATGTGTTTTTCACTCTCTCCTCCTAATCTACGTACTCGATATCGATATTTTCGAGTCTCTTCTTAAACGCTTTACGAAATTGACGAAGATACTCCTCGCGCAACTTTTTTTGCTCTGCGACTTCGTCGACTGTCAGGCCGACTGTTTTTTGCTTGTGTGCCAGATGATTTATTTTGTCTAGCAGTTCTTTATTCATTAAAACCTCGTTTGGTAGACCAGCTCCCTTGCTTTCTCAATATCCGTCGCCAGGAAACGGTCATTCACCAGCCGGGGGACTTGATTTCTCAGATGGTCGTATACCTTTCGAGTTTCCCCGGCCATCTTATTATTACCCTCAATTAGATCGATTGCTTGACAAGAACACAAAAATTCGATGGCAATGACATATTCGGCATTGCGAATGATGTCTCTGGCTTTGCGGGCTGCAATCGTTCCCATCGAAACGTGATCTTCCTGATTGGCACTCGAAGGGATCGAGTCGACCGACGCCGGATGAGCCAACACCTTGTTTTCAGACACCAGTGCAGCAGCTGAGTACTGTGCAATCATAAACCCGGAATGAAGACCGCCATGGACTGTCAAAAAGGCCGGCAATCCACTCAGAGCCGGGTTGACCAGTCGTTCGATCCGACGCTCCGCTATGTTGGCCAGCTCACTCATGGCGATACCGAGATAATCAAACACCAGGGCCATCGGCTGACCGTGGAAATTACCACCGGAAATCGCTGTCATATCATCGCCAAAAATAATCGGGTTGTCGGTTACAGAATTGATCTCGATCTCCAATTTGGATTTGACGAATTCCAGCGTATCAAGAGTTGCACCCAAAACCTGCGGCATACAGCGCAATGAATAGGCATCCTGGACCCGAAGCTCTCCCTGATCTGTCATCAAATCAGAATCGTGCAGGATTTGTCTAAAGGATTGGGCGACCGATATCTGGCCGGCATGAGGCCGGATGCGATGGAGTCTTTCATCAAACACATCACGGATCCCGCGCAACGCTTCCATCGTTATACCGGCGATCCTGAGGTGATTGTGAAACAGTCGTTCCGCATCATAATAGGCTAAGAGTCCAACTGCGGTCATGACCTGAGTCCCGTTGATCAATGCCAGCCCTTCTTTGGCGGCCAATTCATAAGGTTTGCGATTGGTCCGTCTCAGCATGTCAGATGCCTCGATCCATTCGTCCTGATACTTACATTTACCCTGACCAAGCAAAGGCGACACCATATGAGCTAACGGAGCCAGATCACCGCTTGCCCCGAGTGAGCCACGCTGCGGGATCCAAGGTAAGATATTGTCATTTAGCAGACCGATCAACTGTTCGATCGTTTCCAGACGAATCCCGGAGTATCCAAACGACAGCGCATTGATTCGAAGAAGGATTACTGCTCTTATCTCATCATCTGCCAGGCTGTCACCGACACCGGAGGAATGAGATATGATCAGGTTGTGCTGAAGCTGAGTCAGTTCTTCGCTTGAGATCCGAACATCAGAAAACTTACCAAACCCGGTGGTAATACCGTAGATGGTTCGCTCCTGGCGAATGAATTCAGCCACCGTTTCGGCCGATTGGTCGATCCGGTCTTTGGCCTGTTGCGACAGGCTGACTGACGTCCCGTTTCGGGCTACCTGTACTACTTCTTCAATCGTTAGTGGATGGTCGCCAATAATCAGATGCTGCATACGTTTCTCCTCATATTCTCTCTCTACATTTAAGCATTATCGATGGGAAAAATCAACAAAAGCCCCACCCCGTGCTATAATATCACACAAGGAGACGCTATGAAAAAGTATCTGATTTTGATCAGTCTGATCGCTGTTGTAGTCAGTGGCTGCCTCATGATCGAGGCGGGAGATGAACCCATCCATACTGTACTGGATCCTCCCGATCCTTCCTGGCTGAGAGAAGACTTTCAAATGCCGGAAACAGAACAACCCGAAACGGCCGAACTCGAAGACGAGCTCGATCCGGAAACTCCAACCGAGCCTGACGCCTCTATCACCATAAGTGCCGTTGGGGATATCATCGGATCGACCGAAAATTTTCAGTCAGTCAAATCAGGTGATGTCTATGAATTCTCCGGTCACTTCCGTGAACTGCGTGATACGTTTCAACATCATGATTATACGATTGCCAACCTGGTAAGCCCGATTGCCGGAGCAGACTTCAGCTATAGTGGTTATCCCACCTATAATGCACCCATCGAACTGGTCCAAGCCGTGGCCGACATCGGTATCGATGCCCTCAGCACTGCCAATCGCTACGCATTTGATCTAGGCCAGCGGGCTGTCATGAGTAACCTCAACAATATCAGAGACATTGGCCTGACACCGTTTGGAACTGCTACTTCACAGGAGGAAGCCGACCAACCCGTTATCATCGATGTCAAGGGAATCAAACTGGGGCTGCTAAGCTATACCGATCTGCTCAATCAATCGATCGCCAATATGCCCTATGCGGTCTCCATTGCCGAACGTTCCAAGATAGAGACCGACATCGACCAACTGCGTCAAAACGGGGCAGAACTGATAGTCGTCAATATGTACTGGGGCGACGAATATGCCGATATGCCCAATGCGGAACAGACCGGCTTGATGAGCTTTCTTGAAAGTCAGGGCGTCGATATCGTGCTGGGCTCACACCCTCATGTCGTCCAGCCCATGGTGATTAAAAACATCGTCTACCAGGGAGAGACCAAGCCGATGGTCCAAGCCTACTCCCTGGGAAACTTTTACTCTGCTTTCTTGATGAACCGGACCAAAACCGGCTTGATGCTGGAAATCGATATCGCAAGACAAAACGGTCGTGCGGCGGTAAGTGATGTCCGTCACAAGCTGCTCTACAATCATCAGACCGACCGGGGCGATGGCTTGCTCGATTTTCGTGTCATCGACCTGGCTACCTTGGAAGAACGTCGCAATGACAGCCAATACAACCAGATGAGACAGGAACGCGACCGGGTCGAAGAATTACTCCATGCACTGGACCAATAACATACCCGAAAAGCCAAATTGACTTCTCTTCATCAAAAAACCCGGTCATGCAATGCATACCGGGTCATGTTATGGTTTTTTTTGCTGTTAGCGTTTCCTGCATATCCGGTTTGATTTCGGCTACAAAGGTCATCATCTCCTGAGTAACCGGATGTTTGATCGTGATCTCACGAGCATGTAAAAGGTGCCTTATTCCGTCACCGTTGCCATACAATTCGTCTCCGATGATCGGATGACCGACTTCCTTTAAATGCAGCCGGATCTGGTGGGTCCGTCCGGTCAGGGGACGGGCTTCTACCAAACTCCAATCCTCACCGGCATCCAACCGGCGAAACAAGGTTTTCGAAGTTTTGCCTTCGTCGGTAAACACCCGGGCAAAGGTTTCGGTCTGGCCGATCTTTCCTTCCACCACAAACTCCGCTTCCGTCCGACCGCGACAGATCGCCCAATAGACCTTTTCAACGGTCCGGGCGACAAACTGTTCTGCCAGTTGATGGTGGGCATACTTGTTCTTCGCCACAATGATCACACCGGTAGTGTCATGATCAAGACGATGAGCAAACCGGATCTTATAATCCTGATCATGAGTCAATTGATAATGACTGATGGCGTGAAGCAAAGTACCTTCAAAACTGCCTTTGGTCGGATGGACCGTCATACCGGCGTCTTTATTCACCACCAGCAAATGGTCATCCTCGTAAATGATGTCGAGTTCATAGGGAAAGGCTTCATACGTATTTTTCTCTGTATCCAAACGAACCAGGACTTCATCACCGACCCGCAAACGGTAGTCGACCGTTCGGCGCCGCCCGTTGACAAATATCACTCTGTTTTTTTTTAGATCCGTCAATAATCGACCCGAAATTTTCCAGTGATGTTGAAGAAAATCTTTTAATTTTGCCTCTCGGGTCACGATATCTTTTAAAACCACTAGACAGCCAGAATTTCTTTGATCGCGATCACCAGACGGTCAACGTCCTGTTTGGTGACGTCTTTGCTCATGACGATCCGGTATTCGCCAAATTCCGGTCCATTGATCAATATATCGCGCTCCAGCAATTCAGCCGCCAAATCGACCTCGTGGTCCATGGTGAAAAAGACCATATTGATGTCAAGTCGGTCCCAGGCGACATGGATCCCTTCAATATCATCGACCTGAATGCCGAAGTAATTGGCCAGAATATGATCCTCTTCCAACCGCTCGACCATATCTTCCAGTGCAACGATCCCTGCGGCAGCGATCACTCCGACCTGGCGCATTCCCCCACCCATGACCTTCCGGTTGCGACGGGCTTTTTCGATAAATTCTTTTGACCCGACCAAAACCGAACCGATCGGTGCTGCCAGACCTTTGGACAGGCAAACACTGACGCTGTCGGCATAGCGGGCTATTTCTTTGACATCACATTCCAGTGCAACTGCGGCATTAAAGATCCTGGCACCGTCAAGATGAACCGGAATACCATGTTCTTGGGCCAGTTGCCAGACTTCTTCCATCGCAATCAAAGGGATCGCCCGACCATTGCCGTGGGCATTTTCCAAACAGATCAGGGCAGTTCTGGGTTCGTGAATATCATCTCCCCGGATCAATCGCTTGACTTCTTCCACATCATACTCACCGAGATCACTCCGTGCCATCCTTAAATTGACGCCGCTGAGCAATCCGGGAGCACCACATTCATGAACCACAATGTGGTAGTCCTCTAATACGATTATCTCATCTCCCCGTCGGGTATGAGTCATGATGGCACACTGATTGGAGAAGTGTCCGCTCGGAACAAATAATCCGGCTTCTTTTCCCAGCCGCTGAGCCATCATGTTTTCCAATCGGATGACAGTCGGATCATCCTGATAGACATCATCGCCCACCAGGGCTTCGACCATTGCCTGTCTCATGCGTTGTGTTGGCTTGGTAACAGTATCACTTCGAAAATCCATGTTCACCTCCGTAGCCATATTTAATCACATTTTGAGCAAAAGGTATAGCCCGTTTGTTGTATAATAAGGTAGGAGGCTTACATGAACAACCCGTTGGTAAACAAAATCTTGATGGTCATTGTCGCGATAGTCCTGGCATTCTTTACGCTTCGCTTCAGCGTCTATCTGCTCAACATCCTGATGCCGTTTGTCATCGGTTTTATTATTGCCAGTATTGCCAACCCCCTGGTCAAACGTTTACGTGACCACGTTCGTCTGCCGCGGTCTCTGGGCTCGCTGGTAGGAGTATTGATCGTGTTAGTGGTCCTGGGTTTGCTGGTCTATGGAATATTCAGTGTCAGCAGAGGCCAGGTAGCCAACTTGTCTAGTACCTTGCGTGATCTCGGTGAATCAGCAGTAGGCTATGCTGAACAAACCTATAATGCCTTGCGGGAGCGCTTCCCACAGGTGATCCAAATATCCTGGAGTGAGTTTGTCTCCGGACTCTCGCCCCGGTTTGAATCGACCATTGGTGACAGCACACTTTTCCTGGGAGGGTGGCTGTTTGGTGTCGCCAGACGTCTGCCATTGACCCTTTTATTTGTGCTTATCAGCATCATCTCGAGTTATTATATTTCGCTGGAATATGACAAGGTCATGGCCTGGATCAGACGGACACTGTCACGTTACCCTCAAACCAACCGGTTTGTCACCAACCTTCGCTTTTCCGCTATACACGGCTTAAAGTCATGGATCAAAGCCCAGGCCATCGTGATGGGTATATTCAGCATCATGGCATCGTTCGGTTTTGCCTTGATCGGCTACAAACAATGGCTGCTGATGGGGATTCTTCTGGCCATGTTTGATGCTCTTCCGATCTTTGGTGCCGGGGCGGTATTATGGCCATTGATCGGCTATCACTTATTGTTCGGCAACATCCGCATGGCGATGTATCATGTCATTCTCTATCTGGTCATGCTATTTACCCGTCAGATGATAGAACCGAAGATCCTGGGACATCAGATCGGGATCAATCCCCTGGTGACATTGCTTGTCCTATATCTCGGCTTCAACGTCGGCGGCATTTTCGGCATGATCGGAGGTGTCATTGCACTGGTCATCATCATCAGCGTCGTCAACTCAAGAAAAGCCATCATCGGTGAAGCACCTGCCCGACAAAAGAACCCCAAATAATCTTTGTTACTTGTCAACTTTTCTGATACAATTAACACTGACCGACGGGAGTCGGTCCTTTTAGAGCCATCGTCTAAATCCTTATATGGAATACATTGACCTATACCGGGTATGGATATGCCGACCCTATTCTATCTATATAAAGTGAGCTTATGAAATTAAAACAATTGTTTCAATCCCAGGATATGACCACAGGGAAACCCTGGGCAAAGATCCTACTTTTTAGTGTTCCCTTATTGCTGAGCAACATCGCTCAGCAATTATATTCAACTGTCGACAGTATCGTTGTCGGTCGTTATATCGGTGATGATGCGATTGCCAGCGTCAACGCTTCTATGCCTATCATCATGATGCTGATGGTGTTCTTTGTCTCGATCAGTTCCGGTTCAAGCGTCATGGTCAGCCAATACTTTGGTGGTAAACGACGGGAAGAATTGTCCCGCAGTATCGGTGTCACATTGAGCCTGACCTTTTTGGCCTCCGTCTTCATTATGATCATCGGACCGCTGGTAGCCCCGGGTATTTTGCGCCTGATGCAAACTCAGCCGCGATATTTTGATTGGTCATTATCATATCTGCAGATCATTTTGTTCGGTATCATGGGCTTTGCCTACTACAATATCCTGGCCGGTATCTTGCGGGGATTAGGTGATTCAACTTCATCGCTGATCTTTATTGTCATCGCAACCACCATCAATATAGCACTGGACTTGTTGTTTGTTGCTGTATTTGAAATGGGAGTGGCCGGAGTTGCCATTGCCACCCTGATCGCTCAAGCGATCTCTGCTCTGCTGACCCTGAACAGACTCCGGAAATTTGATGAATTTGACCTCAAGTGGGAATACTTGAAACTAAAGCCGGTGTATGTCAAACAGCTTCTAAAGCTTGGTTTGCCAACCGGTGTCACCCAGATGATCTTCTCGATGGCGATGTTGTTCACCCAGAGCCTGACCAACCTGATCGACATTGCTGCTGTTACCGGTATCGTTATGCGGGTCGACGGCTTTGCTATGCAGCCCAACTTCAGTTTTGGTATCGCCATGGCGACCTTTACCGGACAAAATATCGGAGCGGGTCGGCTCGACCGGGTCATCGAGGGTCGCAAACAAGGCTTGATCCTGGCCCTGGCCACTACCACTGCCATCACCATCTTGATCGTGATCTTCGGCAAAAACCTGATGTATCTGTTCAGCAGCACCGAATCTCTGGTCAACCTGGCATATAACATGATGCTGATCTTGACCATCGGCTACCTGGCCTTTACCGTTACGCAAGTGCTGGGTGGAATCCAGCGCGGTGCCGGCGATACAGTGACGCCGATGTATATTGCCATCTTTAACACTGTGATCATACGGGTCCCTCTGGCCTATTTGATCGCCCATCTGACCAAGACCCCCGAGTGGCCTCACGGTCAGCCGATCGCACTGTTTCTGTCATTGGCGATCACCTGGATCTTAGGTGCTGTCTTGAATGCACTGGCCTATTCACGGGGTAAGTGGAAGCAGAAGGCATTGATCCACTCCGAAGAATCCCAACTCAATAATGTCGACCTGACGCTGCCGGACACATCCGGTCAAACCGAAAGCGAAACCATTTAACCGAGATTATTTCTCGGTTTGTTTGTATAATGGATGCAACCGGAACGGGAGGTTATCATGGTATCAGTAAAATATTTAAGAACTCATCAGGTGGATGAATCATTTGATCAAGTCAGCCAAAAGTTTCTAAGCGACATTTCAAATAATCTTGAGCAGGACTTAGTGATCGATCAGACGACCGGTTTCGCTCCGGATCAGATCAAACTGTTTTTTATTGCCTCAGGTGGGACAGAAGAATTGTTTGTGACAGATTATGGAGACATTGAAGGACCGGTATTCCTTTTGACGATGGAGCGGAGAAATTCTCTGGCGGCAGCCATGGAAATCCTCACCTGGCTGCAAAAAAAAGGCATCACCGGGCAGATCCTCCATGGAACGACCGAAGAATTGGCTCAACAACTAAACAATATGATACAGATCCAGACGGTAAAACAGCGTCTCAAAACCCTCAAACTGGGAGTGACAGAGCCTTCCGGCTGGTTGATCGCTTCACAGACCGACCGGAATATGGTCAAACAGAAAAGCGGCATAGAAATCGTTGATTTATCCATGTCGGAACTTCGGGCCGAAATCAATAATAAAACCTACCCCGAGGAC
>JAAZLX010000124.1 GCA_012799095.1 Tissierellia bacterium | reverse complement strand
TATTGGCTTTGATTTTTAGGATAAGGTCTTCGTGCTCAGAGGCATCGCGAACGCCGATCAGACCACCCATGTTGACGATACCGTCTTTTTTTGCACTCATGGTGAAAAAATCAGCATAGGAAAACATTTCCTGGATGATTTGTTTAATGGATTTTTTAGCATAACCTCGCTCGTCGCGCTTGATAAAATAGGCGTTTTCCGCAAACCGGGCGGCATCGATATTCAGCGGGATATTGTATTTTTGACAGACTTTGGCGACGGCTTTCATATTGGCCATCGAAACAGGTTGGCCCCCGGCGGAGTTGTTGGTGACCGTCATTACGATGACACCGACTTTTTCAGGAGTATGTTGTTTGATCAGCTGTTCCAGTTTTTTGACATCCATATTGCCTTTGAATTTTGCCCGGGTCGATGGGTCTTTGGCTTCTTCGACCACGCAATCGATGGCGCGGGCCCCGGCAATTTCGACATGAGCCCGGGTCGTGTCAAAGAACATGTTGGATATAGCCACTTTGCCTTCGTGAAGCAAGAGAGGGAAGACTACTTTTTCAGCAGCTCGGCCCTGATGGACCGGCTGTATGTAGTCGTAGCCAAAAATATCCTTCGCGCTTTCGGTCAACGCATAGAAGCTTCGGCCCCCGGCATACGCCTCATCGCCCCGCATGACGCCGGCCCATTGCTCCTGGCTCATGGCATTGGTGCCTGAGTCGGTCAGTAAGTCAATATAGACGTCTTCACCGCGCAAGTTGAACATATTGTAGTGAGCCTGTTTAATCAATTGCTCCCGCTCTTTTTGCGTTGTCATCTTGATTGTTTCGACCATTTTGATGCGGAAAGGTTCCGCTACGTATTTAATTGCCAATGTAACACCTCCTGTAGATACCCCGGTCATCACAAAGGACTAGCGGTCAGTATAGTAATCGGCAACGATTAACTTTATTATACTATAGTTAACTATGACGGAAAGTGACAATTCGTACACCGGGATCAAGATTGAAATAGTTACCGGGCTTGACCCTAACGTAACGTAATAGTTTATACTGTCACCAGGAGGCAGGATGTATATTCAGGAAGTTGCTAAACAGAGCGGTGTCAGTGTCAGGACACTCCATTATTATGATGAGATCGGATTGTTAAAGCCGGATAAGATCAGTCCGTCAGGTTATCGAGTCTATCAGCACAACTCGCTCAAGCGACTGCAGAAGATCTTGTTTTACCGGGAACTTGATTTTCCACTGAGTAAGATCAAGCAGCTACTGGACAATCCCTGGACCGATGAGAACCGGCAAATGGAACAGCAACTGGAGCTATTGAAGCTCAAACACAAGCGTTTGCAGGGAATAATCCGACTTTTAGAAGATCAATTGAAAGGAGAAGACAGAGTGAGTATAAAGGAATTCAACATGGACGAGATCAGAGATCATGAAGAAAAATACCGGGTCGAGGCCGAAGAAAAATACGGTTCATCTGACGCTTACAAAGAAAGCAAAAAAAGAGCGGCTCAGTATGGACCCGACGATTGGCAGAAAATCCAGCAAGAATCAGATGCGATCTATCAAGCTTTGGCTGATCAGCGTCAGGCAGATCCGGCCGATGCAAAGGTTCAGTCATTGATCCAAGATTGGCAGGATCTGATCAGCCGCTATTTTTATGTGTGTACGGATGAAATTTTAGCCGGGCTGGGAGAGATCTATCGCTCGGATGATCGTTTCCGTAAGAATATAGACAAATACGGTGAAGGCTTGAGCGATTTCATGGCAGATGCGATCACACACTACACCAATAAATAACCTTGCACCAAATCAGTCCAAAGTGGAAAAGTCGATGTTGAATCGACTTTTTTTGTTGCAGGGATTTAGACTGGATATAGGAGGCTGTTATGCAAGAACGGGGAACGATCACCGTCTTTTTCACGGTGCTTCTGTCATTTCTGCTGATCATCGGTTTGATCGTGGCGGAATATGCTCATATCCGGTTTTCTTTTCGAAAAGCTCAGGCTGATCAGTATCTGGAACTCGATCAGGCTCTGTCAGATTTTCACCGGTCGTTGTTCCAGGAAATGGGTTTGCTGGCGGTTGAGTCTGAATGGGGAGATCGCTTTTACCAGCCTTTATCGGATAGGGAGGTGTTATCCGAGTCGATCGAACAATTGATGAAACAAAGACAGTTGGTCGATCTGACCGGACGGGCTGAAGATCTGGTGAATGAGTTTTTAAACAGTCTGGTCGGGTTGGAGTTTGATTTGTTTGACATCGGTGAGTTGAACCATCAGTTGCATCAGTTGTTGGCCCGGGATGTGGAATCGGACGAAGTAATTGACCTGGCAGCTGAATTTGTTGTCCGGATGGTCAGTACAAAACCCTATGTGGAGCTAAAAGGCATCAGTTTTGAACGCCTGAGCGATCTGTTGCTTGATTTGAAGTTTGAAGAGATCAAACAGCTGTCACCGTATTTTGTTCTGAAAGAAAGTATTCGGGAAAACTACCATAAGGTATACCAAACCTTGCAGAAGTATGATCGTTTAAAGATATTGGATCGTTATAACCTGGCTGATTATGCGGTCGACTACCTGGGATATTCACTGACCAAGACGGACAAGGAGACACTCCATACAGAATATCTATTGACCAGTGTGGAAACCAAACGCTACCAGCGACCACTTATCTCGGCCGAGTTGTTCGCCTTACGACTGACCCTCAATCTGATCGAGGTCACCATCAACCCTTCGTTGCGAAACCGTGTTCTTATGACAACTGCGGGCAATCCTCAACTATTCTTCTTAGAAGCCCTAAGGATAGCTTCTCTTGAAGCTTATCTTGATGTGCGTCACATCCTTGAGCGCAGACCTGTTCCGCTGTATAAGGGCTCTGCCGGCTGGATCAGTGATACTGTGGGGATGAAACAGTATGACAAGGGTTGGACGTATCCCGATTATCTTAAGGTGATGCTGATGTTGACTCCGAAGGTGATATTTTTTGACCGGCTCCAGGTTGCCCTGGAACACAATTATGACATTGATCTTGATAGCGCATACACCGCAGTGAAAGACGAATCTGACATGACTGTTACCGGCAATGTATTGCAGCGCGACTTTGTCCGACACTTGAAAGGAGACCTCTACTATGTCCGACCGGGGATCGATCAGCCTTGAAGCATTGCTCAGCGTGTCAATTCTTATGGCACTGATGGGTTATTTTTTCTCTATCATTTATGGCAGCCTGATTCAGGGAATCAGTTACACGGAAGCTACCGAAGCCTTTCTCCGCTTAAATCATGACAGTATAAGCGAAAGAACTTTGGAACGTGAACTCAGCCTCGATTATAGTCAAATGGACCCCGGCTTTCAGCTGGTGACGTTCCAGGGAATGAAACAAGAACTGCCGATCAAAAATTCAGCCTTCGCTCAACCGATCGATCATGTCACATTCATTACCGATACCGGAACAAAGTATCATAGGCCGTTCTGCCCAACGGTCAAACTCAGTCTGAGGCCAATTCTTTATCGGGATGCGATTCAATATTATCAACCGTGCAAGGTGTGTTATCCTTCGAACTAATCCACATGGGTGATTACTGATCCTTAAGACTGTGGTATAAATAGGATATGAAACGCATCGGTTTATTTGTGCTACTGTTGACGCTGGTAGCTTGTCAATCGACCCGGGTGGAAACCCGGACTGACCGCGTCAGTTATACCGTGGAGGAAACCACGGTTCAGGAAGATGAGAACTTACTCGTCGGTCAGGAAAAGCGGATTCAAGAGGCAGTCCCGGGCATCAAAGAGATAGTCAAGGAGGTGACGCTCAAAGGGGACGAGATAGTCAGCGAGAAAATAATCTCGGAGACCGTCGTTGAAGATGCTGTACCTGGCATTGTTGCACATGGCGTCAAAGAAGTTAAACGTCGCCAGGAAACTGTTACGGATAAAAGACTGGAAACGATACGACGAGATGACCCGGAACTGGAAACCGGTACAGAAGTTGTGGTACAAGAAGGAAAATACGGCGAAACACAGTTGACTTATGAAGACACTTATATCAGGGGAACCTTAACTGATTCGGAAATCGTTCGGCGAGAAGTACTGGTGACAGCATCACCAAAGATTATTGCTGTCGGCACCAGGCAGATCGCAGTCGAGCCGGAGCCTGAACCGGAACCAACCCCGGAACCGGAACCAACTCCGGAACCGGAACCAACTCCCACACCAACGCCGCCCCCGACACCAACTCCGACTCCCACACCAACCCCGACTCCACCGCCGTCAGGCGATTATTCCGCGATCCCGAATACGGATTATGGCTGGTGGTATCAACCGGGACCGCCCTCGACCATATCAGCCGATGTAGCTAATATCCTGTCGGGGCACAATGTATATTGGCAACTCAACCCCGGACGACCGGTCGTCTACCTGACGTTTGATGAAGGTTATGAGTTTGGCAACAATACCAGTCAAATTCTGACCACATTAAGAGATAAAGGAGTCAAAGCGACCTTCTTTTTGACCGGAAGCTATGCTGATAATAATCCTTCATTGGTTCAACAGATGATCAATGATGGACATCAGCTGGGCAACCACACGATCAATCACTATCGGGCTGCCACGGCTCTTAATCAGACTGATGAGCTATTTATCTCTGATGTGGTCGATCTCAATGCAAAAGTACCATCAATGACCATGCTGCACCGTCCACCTGAAGGAGGATATTCCGAACGGTCGCTCCAGATACTGGATGATCTGGGTTATACGACTGTTTTTTGGAGCTTCGCATACCGAGATTGGTTGACCGATGACCAACCTGATCCGACATGGGCCAAGCAGGTCATCTTAGGCAATCTGCATTCAGGTAGTATTATCCTGCTCCATGCAGTCAGCAATACCAATGTCGCTATTCTAGGTGAAGTCATAGATGGAATCTACGCTGCCGGTTATTCGATTGAGTTGATGCCGGCCAATTGAAATCAAATGAATATATCCGGCCCGGACTGCAAATTCGGGCCGGTTTTTTCTTTATAGAATGAGTTGTGTCGGCTTTATGACAAATTCAACTGCATGGGTTATGATAGAAATATATTATTTTGACAGGGAGGCAATCGTGGATCCACGCATACAACAATTGGCCAAAGGTTTAGTTCATTTTTCTGTTAAAGCCGAAGCCGGGGACAAAGTGCTGATCGAAGGTAGAGGAAATTATACCAGACCGTTGATCCAGGCCCTGGTTCGGGAGTGTATCAAGGTAGGAGCATTACCATTTGTCGAAACGACGGATCCGGTCATCACACGGGAACTGGTCCGGGCTGACAATGATGAAATGTTTGCCTTGAAGGACTACTTTGCATTGGAGCGGATGAAACAGATGGATTGCTATATTGGTATCGGCAGTCCGGATAATATGAATGAATTATCTGATCTACCGGGGGAACTGATGGCCAGGTACAACAAATTTTCCCTTCCCAGCCTGAAACAGAGGGTCGATCACACCCGTTGGGTGGTATTGCGTTATCCCAATCCCGGATTGGCCCAATCGGCCAAAATGAGTCAGGAAGGATTTGAGGATTTCTATTTCAATGTCTGTAATCTCGATTATTCCAAAATGGATCAGGCGATGGTAGCTTTGCAGGATCTGATGGAAAGAACCGACCAGGTCCGATTGACCGGACCGGATTATGACTTAAGCTTTTCGATCAAAGGTATCCCGGTGATTCGCTGTGCCGGAGAATTGAACATCCCGGACGGTGAGATCTACACCGCACCGGTTCGTGATTCGGTCAATGGAACGATTCGTTACAATACACCGTCCAATTATCTCGGATTTACCTTTGAAGATGTCCGGTTTACCTTTCAGGATGGAAAGATCGTCGAGGCAACAGCCAACGATAGCGAAAAATTGAATCAAGTATTGGACACGGACGAAGGTGCCCGGTTCATCGGGGAGTTTGCTATCGGGGTCAACCCGTATATTGAACAGCCGATGCTTGACACCTTGTTCGATGAAAAAATCAAAGGCAGCTTTCATTTCACTCCGGGAAGCTCATACGACAATGCATCCAACGGAAATCAATCCGCTGTCCACTGGGACCTGGTCGCGATCCAGCGGCAAGATTACGGTGGAGGCGAGATGTATTTTGACGATGTACTGGTCCGAAACAACGGTATTTTCGTGTTACCGGAGCTCGATGCGCTTAATCCGGAGAACCTGATCTAATCCAACTACAGGAGGATCGATGAAAGCAAAAACAACGACCGGAAGGGTCGGCAGTCATTTTGCCGTATTTTCACTGATCGCTGTTTTATTCGGTTATTTTATTGTTCGACGGGCGTTGAGTCTGCCTGAGGCCCCATTGACAGTTCAGGCATTTCCGCCCATGATCGAGATCGTTGTTCTGACATGCTCGCTAATAGGAGGTTTACTCAGTCTGGCGGCCTTGGTCTTCCAAAAAGATCGTACTCTTCAGGTTGGATTATCTTTGGCGTATCACATCGCTGTTTTTATCGGGTTTTACATCTTCTATATACGCTAAAAAACACCTCGATTCCAAAGGTCTTACCTTAGGTCTCGAGGTTTTTTGTCTGATCGCTTTAGTCTGTTACATGAGCGACATCGTTCAGGGCTTGTATGCCGCCTTCGATGACGATCGACCTGATGCCCTGGATTGCCAGAAAACTGGCTGCGGTGGTTGATCGGTCGCCTGAGGCACATAAAATGTAGATATCTTTTTCTTTGGGCAATTTGACGTACTCTTTATACAATTCTTCCAACGCGATATTGATCCGGTTTCTGACAGGATCATTGTCCGACATATGCTCGGGTTTTCGAATATCAAGCAGTACCGAGTCATCATTCAGCTCTAGATAGTATTCGGCTGATATGGTGGAGAGCTTTTCTATAGGGTTACTTTCGTTCTGCCAGTTATCAAGAGCATTCGGTATATAACCCAGAACATGATCAAAGCCGATTCGACGGGCCATGAAATACAGCTCCATCAGCATGTCCATGTTGTTTTCCGGCACAATGAAGGCCACCGGTGTCGAAACATCGACCAGGTTGGCGGCAAAAGTTGAGAAGTTGTTCCGACTCAAAAACAAACTGCCGGGAATATGACCGCCAAAATAGGCTTCTTTGGCCCGGACATCAAATATATGGATGCCCCGGTCTTGGATGTCTTCCATCGAAAGCGGCGGCAGACTGGTTGGATGATGTACAAACGGTGCCCCCTTGACATTGTTGACTTCCATGACCTCAAAATAACGCGGTTTGATCCTCATTCGACCAAACTTCTGAATGAATTCTTGCCTGGATGCCACTTGTAATTCGGGGTTATATGCTTTTTCATAACCAATGGTGGTATAAGGCCGGTCTTCTACACTGGCACCGCAGGCGCTGCCAAAACCATGTGCCGGAAGAACCTGGACGTGTTCACCTAGTGGATATAGCTTGTCGACAACGCTGTCATACAACAACCCTGTCATTTTTTCCAGGTTTTCTTCACCATAAAAATCTGTTCTACCCAGATCACCCATAAACAGACAATCACCTGTGAAAACCAGGTAGGCTTTGTCACGTCCATCTTCAAAAACAGCGTACGACATATGCCCCAAAGTATGCCCCGGGGTGTGGATTGCTCTGATCGTCAATGAGCCGATCGTCAGTTCATCTCCATCATAAATTTTTTCGCCATAGACATAACCCAGATCCTCATGAGCTGATATGTAGATTGTTGCATTGGTTTTTTCTGACAGTTCGATCGAGCCGATCGTATAGTCTTCGTTTCTGTGAGTCTCCAGAATGGTGGTTATTGTCATGCCTTCCCGGTTGGCGATATCGATATAGATCTGGACGTCGCGTCTCGGATCGATCACTGCCAACTGATTGCCATCACCAATCATATATGAAAAGTGAGCTAACCCTTTGCTTTCGATTTTTTTGAAAAACATACATCCATTCCTTTCTGTTAGTTATTGATGATCTATTGTGAAAGAGCAAGCGAACTTAACGTTAGCTACTCTCATCGATTACAGGATAAATCATGTCAAAACCACCGGGCATGACTTCAATCTCGATCGGTCCTTTGTTGAACAATTCACCGTCGACATCGAGTTCATCCTCGGTCTCCACATGAATTTTTCTGGTTTCAAAATATACCACATAATCATTCATGATGTGTTTTCCCTGAAGCAGTTTGGTCACAATATCGATGACTTCAGCTGCCGGAGCTTTTTTGATCAGCATACAATTGAACCGTCCGTCATTGACGCTGGCTTGAGGAGCCATCTGACTGAAGCCGCCGATGGAAGAGGAATTGGAAATCAAGCAGAGATAATATTCTCCATTATAAAGATAACGTTCGCTTTTTATGTATATTTGGCGACCGGTCAATCCCTGGGTGGTCAACTCACGCAGCCCTTCCAGGTAATATGCCAGTGGACCCAGAACAGACTTTAGTTGGCGGTCCGTCTTGTGAGCGACGGTCGAAACCACGCCACAGCTAAACACATTGATGAAATATCGGTCATTGATCCGACCGACATCGGTCGGTTGACAACGAAAATCAACCAGCATATCAGCGAATTCCTCTGGTTCTTTTGGCATCTGCAGGAAGTTGGCAAAATCATTTACCGTACCGGCGCTGAAAACTGCTACCGGTATTCTCTGGTCAGAGCGCATAACACCATTGACAATTTCATTTAAAGTCCCGTCGCCGCCAAAACTGATCAGGGCATCCATCTCCCGGGCGTTACATTGAATGTAAGCTTGCTCTTCGGCGTCGCCCTTTTTTTTCGTAGGATAAATACTGACAGCCATCCCTCGCATCAGCAGGGCGATTGCCAGTTCATCGAGCCGGTGGCTTTTCCCGGCTTTTGGATTGTAAATGATATGGATCTTTTTCATCTTGTCCTCGTAGCTATATTATACTTGATTCCCCGTTTTTGTCTTACTTTATTTTGAAGGGGCTGTGGGGTATACTTAGACTACCATAGGAGGTACCATGGAGAGTTTGATCAACCAACTAGACGACAGCGGGATCCCGTATCTAGAGAATGAACTGCTGTCAGGACACACCAGTTTTAAGATCGGCGGCCCTGCCCGCCTGATGGTATTACCTCGTACTGTCGAGGAGATCCGTCGGGTAGTCCAGCTGTCGAAGACCTACGGCTGGCCTTTCTTTATCCTTGGCAATGGCTCGAACATCTTGTTTGCCGACCAGGGTTATGATGGTCTGGTCATAAAAATAGGCAAAAATTTTTCCGAATATAATATAAATGGGACCAAAGTGACAGCTCAATCGGGAGCACTATTGTCATCGATTTGTAAGAAAGCAGCCCGTCAGGGACTGGCAGGAGCCGAGTTTGGCACGGGCATTCCGGGAACCGTTGGCGGAGGCGTTGTCATGAATGCCGGTGCGTATGACGGCGAGCTAAAAGATGTGATTTCATCGGTCACGGTGATGGACAAAGAAGGTACGATTTATCGTTACTCGAATCAGGAGATGCAATTTGGTTATCGCACCAGTCGGGTGTATCAAGAAGGTCTGATTGTCCTTGAGATGACGATGGAACTGCAACCCGGTGACATGACAGCGATTTGGGAAAAAATCGACGACTTCACCACCCGACGGTGGCGCAAACAACCGATCGATCTGCCCAGCGGTGGCTCGACATTTAAGCGTCCTCCCGGGTATTATGCCGGAAAGTTGATTGAAGATTCGGGTTGTAAGGGACTGCGGTTTCGAGATGCTCAGGTATCTCCCAAACACAGCGGCTTTGTGGTCAATCTGGGTTCAGCTACCAGCAAGGATGTCCGGACACTGATCCGGCTGGTCCAGCGCCGGGTCAAAGAAGCTTACGGCGTGGGACTTGAGACTGAAGTGAAATTGATAGGTAATCCAAATGAAGATTAGTGCTGACTATCATACTCATACCACTTATTCTGACGGCCGCACGTCACACGAAGATAATGTCCGCCAGGCAATCAAGCTCGGGCTGACGGCGATTGGAATTGCCGATCACGGCTGGGGACATGCTTTTTATGGGATCAAGAAAGACAAACTGACAGCCATCAAACGGGAGATCGATCGATTGAAAGCCGAATATCCGGACATCCGGATCCTACTCTCGATCGAAGCCAATATCTTAGGTCGGTCCGGCCAACTTGATTTGACCGAAGAAGACTTCGAGTCATTTGATATCGTACAGGCCGGTTATCATTTCGGTTCGAAACCATCGTCATTTGATGATGTGATTACCCATCTGATCAATTATCTGCATCGTTTGTTTGGATTGTTTCATCAGACTGCAGTCAAACGCAACACAGCTGCCTTGATCAATGCCATAAAGCGGTATCCGTTTCACATTCTGACGCATCCCGGGGACAAAGGACCGGTAGATATCGTGGCGGTAGCCGAGGCATCGATCGAACATAACAAGATGCTGGAGATCAATCGTCGTCACCATTATATGACAGTCGAACAGCTAAAGCAGATCAAGGATATGGATGTTAAGTTGGTCATAGGCTCAGATGCACACACACTCGAAGACATCGGCCGGGTGGAAGAATGTATTCAGCGAGTGATCGATTCAGGGATCGATCCCGCCAAGGTCGTAAACTTGAGGACAACATGATTATTAAAATTATTACCGGCATGGCCGGCGGGGGAAAATCAACGGCATTGGATGCTTTTGAGGACATGGGATACTACTGTATCGACAATCTGCCGCCGAACCTGTTGAAAGAATTCATCAATCTATACCGAAACAACCCGAGCGATCTGGAAGCCCTGGCGGTCGTCATGGACCTGCGCTTAGGTGTTTTCTTTGATGATGTCTCACACAAAGTCGATGAGCTGAAAGAGTTAGGTTATGATATCGAAATCATCTTTGTGGAAGCGAGTGAAGATATCTTGATGAAACGCTTCAGTGAGACAAGAAGAAACCACCCGATGGAAACAGCCGGTGATCGACGCAAGGCAATCCGGGAGGAAAAGGCCAAACTGTCTCAGCTCAGGGAAAAAGCCGATCGGATCATCGACACTTCGCAATACAATGCTCACCAACTTAAGCGGGCCATCCAGGAGAGCTACCGGGCCGATCAAAACGACTACTTCCAAGTGATAGTGACCTCATATGGCATGAAACATGGTGATCTGGAAGCTCCGGATTTTTGTTTTGATCTTCGCTTTTTGCCCAACCCGTTTTATATTGAAGAATTGAACGAACTGTCAGGTCATGATGAAGCTGTCCGGGAGTATATCATGGAGAATGAGACTTCCCGCAAGACACTAAACAAAATAAACGAATTTTTGGACGTTGTGATTCCTGCGATTCGCGAGAGCGGCCGTCACACAGTGAATATCGGCTTCGGCTGTACCGGTGGGCGTCATCGTTCGATCACCTTTGCCATCTTGGTCGGTGATCATCTTCGGAAGCAAGGTTATCAAGTGCTCCATCTCGACCGGGATCTGAACCGTGGATAAGCGCATCGTCATTATTGGTGGAGGCACGGGCCTGTCCGCTTTGCTTCGTGGACTCAAGCATGTTACAAAGGATCTCCATGCCGTCGTCAATGTCGTCGATGATGGGGGTAGCTCCGGGTTACTTCGCAAGGATATGGATGTCATCCCGCCGGGAGACATACGAAACTGTATCCTGGCTATGAGCAATTCCAGTCCGACATTGGAGCGGCTGTTCAATTATCGTTTTGACCGTGGTTCTTTAGATGGTCAATCATTTGGTAATTTGATGTTGGCTGCGCTGGAACAAATCAGCGGATCTATCGAAGCCTCTATCCAGGAGACATCCAAAGTATTCAATATCACCGGCAAGGTCTATCCGGTAACACTGTCAAATATCCGTCTCAAAGCCATGCTGGAAAACGGTCAGGAAGTGATCGGTGAATCACATATTCCAATGGTGGCGCTAGAACAACACAGTCGAATAAAAACAGTCGACCTGCTTCCGACCAGGCCCCGTACCTTACCGGAAGTGGTCGAGGTGATCGAAACTGCTGACATTATTTTAGTCGGCCCCGGGTCGCTGTACACATCTCTTTTACCGGCATTGCTGGTGTCCGGAATCAAAGAAGCCATCATCCGCTCCAAAGGAAAATGTTTCTATGTCGCCAACCTGATGACGCAACCGGGAGAAACCGACGGACTAAAACTGTCGGATCATATCCGGGTGATCGAGGAGCATATCGAAGATCCGATCTTTGATGGTGTTGTGGTCAACAGTGCAACCCCCCGGCTGGAAATACTGCATGAGTATGCCTCGCAGTCAGCTCGGCCGATTCTTTTGGAAGAAGAAGAACGGAGTTTTTTTGCTGATCACAATTTAGCTATTAAACAGGGCGGATATATCATGTTAAAGGATGGCTTGATCCGCCATCATCATCAGCGGGTGGTACACGATATTCTGGATTTTTGGGAAGAGCTGTCCATATAGCAGGCTTTGACAGATAAGCGAATGGATCGATCGTCGATTTGATCGCTTTTTTTGTGTCACAAATTCAGTCTGATCCTATCAGAAACTCCGAAAAATAACATGCTCGACTTTTTCTTTCCAAGGATGTCATGGTTCAATTGTGTTAAAATACTTTTAGATAAGGAGGGTTGTATGATTATAAGCGCAGGCGGCGTAGTGATCCAAGACAACAAAGTCCTCCTCCTGCACACCAAAAATGACCGCTGGGTGCTACCCAAAGGTCATGTTGAGCCCGAAGAATCACTCCGCCAGGCAGCGGTACGTGAAGTATTTGAGGAGGCCGGTATTCACGCCCGAATTGAGCGCAAGCTGGGCTGGGTCTACTATGAGTTTGTCTTTCAGGGACGAAATTTGAAAAAAAAGGTCTTATGGTTTCAGATGAAGCTGATCGAAGGAGATTTGAAACCGCAACGGGAAGAAGGCTTTATTGACGCTCGCTTTCTGGCTTGGGAAGATCTGGATCACAAAAAAATGCATCATAACGAAGTTCATATGATCAGGAAAGCTTTAGCCTAAGACGTAGCCCCGGAAAGATGCCGGGGCTTTGTCATAGCGAACAAAAAGAAGCATGTGATATAATCACATCGGAGTGTGGCGTTATGGATACAATTGTAAGCTTGATCGAACGAATATTTTATACCAAACTAATAGGATCGCTGGATTTATATACCATGCTGGCGACCCTGTTTAAATATGTCTTTGTTATTATTGTGCTGTATTTCATTTACCTGATCGTACGAATGATCTATCTGGACATTGAGCAAATGCCCTCAGACAGTCGAGGCAGTGGAGCATACCTCCACCTGATCACCCAGCAGACAAAGTTGCCGTTTGATGTTCAGCGGGAGTATCCGCTGTATCAGATCAACACGATCGGGCGGGATGCCTCGAATCATATAGCGATCGCTTATCCTTATTTGTCGGGCAAGCATGCCTCCATCTTTTTGAAAGATGGCAGTTATTATATCGAGGACCATGCATCTGCTAACGGTACCCTTTTAAACGGCCAAAAAGTCGATGGTGCACTTCCTCTCAAGAACAAAGATATTTTGACGTTTGTCGATGTTGAGTTTCTATTTATGGTAGGTGAGTAAATGCGTCGGCCCAGACTGGCGGAGTTCGCCGCTCGTAATAAACAAAGGGAATATTTTTCCAATGTAAAATTACTGACCTTTATGTTTCAGCTGTTGAGCATGGGGTTGGTATTGCTCAATTCCCGTCAGAGTCTAAATGTCAACACGCTGGTGTTTACCGGCTTATTGATTGGGCTGACCTATCTGTCCAATGTGTTGGTTATGCGTTACACCAAAGGTGACAATTACCTGATCATCATAGCAAATATGCTGTTTTCGATCGGTATTGTGATGTTGTATCGCATCAATCCGGCTTTGGGACAAAGACAGTTGCTATTTTACGCCTTGGGGATCGCGGTGTTTTATGCCAGCTATTATTTTTTAAAATATACCGGACGGTTTTGGCAGAACAAGACATTTCTGTTTCTCGGTCTATCGGTCGCGATGCTTCTGGTCACTCTGGTTTTCGGCCGAACTCTGGGAGGAGCGACCAACTGGATCGGTGTCGGCAATGTTCAATTCCAACCGTCTGAATTTACCAAGATCACCTTTGCTTTCTTTATTGCCGCCTTCTATGCCAACCACGATTTTTTTCAAAAGAAACTGGGAGGCAGTCTGTTTTTGATGGGTGCGACCTATCTTTTGATCGGAATTTTCTTCTTACAGGGCGAACTGGGGACGGCTGTCGTGTTTTTTGCTGCCATGATCTGTGCCATGATAGCCTTCGATAAATCACGACTGCTTCTGGCAGCCAATATCGGCTTGGCCTTTGCCGGGCTGTATCTGGCTTACCTGCTGTTTGACCATATTCAGGTGCGATTTGATATCTGGCTCGATCCCTGGGCTGACCCTGACGGGAAAGGCTATCAGATATTACAGAGTCTGTTTGCCATTGCCAGCGGCGGGTTGTTTGGCCGCGGGATCGGCTTAGGCTCACCCGGCTCGATTCCGTTAGCTCATTCCGACTTTATCTTCGCCAGCATTATCGAGGAAATGGGGATCTTTATGGGGATTGCCATCAGCCTGCTTTATCTCATCGTGTTCTATCGCGGTTTGAAGATTTCTCTGGCCCAACCCAATCGGTTCTATAAAGTGCTCTCACTGGTCATCTCGATGATGTTTGCTGCTCAGGCGGCGATCGTTATCGGCGGTGTTCTCAAGCTGATCCCCCTTACCGGTATGGTATTGCCTTTTATGGCCCACGGGGGAAGCTCGCTGTTGTCCTCGTTCATACTTCTCGGGGTGCTGCAATACAGCTCGATTGAACAATATCCGGAGGTGGAACTTGAAGACGAAGAATAGGCACCGGATCTTATTCCTGCTCGTGACCGTGGCAGTATTGTTTTTATCAGTCAGCGTCTATCTGGTCTATTTTCAGCTGTTTCAGGCTGATGATCTGGCAGCTCACAATCTGAACCGGAGAAATTACATTGATGAAACGGTGGTCGATCGAGGCAATATTCTTGATCGAAACGGAGCAGTCTTAGCTGAAAGCGTACCATCAGAAACCGGATATACCCGATTATTGACTTATCCGGTCGACCTGGCCCATATTGTAGGCTACAATTCGGTCACTTACGGTAAGAGCGGTATTGAGCAGAGTTATAATGACTACCTGCTCAACATTCAAGACCGTGATGTTGTCGGACGATTGCGCCAGGTGGTGACGGACGATTCGCAGGGTAATCACGTTACGCTGTCGATCGATCACCGGCTGCAGCTTTATGCTAATCAGTTACTTGCCCCTTATCTGGGTTCGATCGTCGTGCTGGATGCTTCGACCGGTGAGGTGTTGGCGATGTCATCCAATCCTTCGTTTGACAGTGTCTCGCTTGATCAAAACTGGTCCTGGATCATCGAAGACCAGACTGCCCCGCTGTTGAACCGGGCCACTCAGGGACTTTATATTCCCGGTTCGATCATGAAAATCATTTCTGCGGTAGCGATTGAAGAAAGCGGAATTGACCAACAATATGTCGACCAGGGTCAAGAAACCGTTACCGGTTATACCTTTATCAACTACAACAACCTGGCCTATGGTGAAGTTGACTTGACATCAGCTTTAGTGCATTCGGTCAACACATATTTTGCCAACAAAAGTCTGCTGGTCGGGGCTGATAAGATGGCTGAAGTAGCCAAACGGTTTATGATCGGAGAGGTCATTCCGTTTGATCTACGGACAGCTCGTTCCAGTTCAGCCTATTCTTCAGGCATGTCTGAGGTCGATCTGGCTGCCGCTGCCTTTGGTCAGGGTACGACCCAGGTGACCCCACTCAACATGGCATTAGCCAGTGGGGCGATCGCCAATGGCGGTACGATGATGAAACCACAGCTGGTCAAAGAAATCCGTTCTCCGCAGAACTCGCTGATTCGGCGCGTGACACCCGAGGTTTTATCCCAAGTTACCTCTCGTCCGATTGCAGATGAACTTAAGGCCGACCTGCAAACCGTTGTTGAGGCCAATCCGGCTGCCGGTGTCTGGGGGGCTGTGGTCGGTGGAAAGACCGGTACAGCGGAAAGCCAGGACGGTCTGGTCCATGCCTGGTTTACCGGCTTTATTCCCCTGGAGGATCGTGATGTCTCTCTGGCAGTCGTGTTGGAGAATCAGACCCTGATGGGGGGAGACGCTGCATCTCCGATTGCAGCCGCCCTGTTTCAATGGATACTGAACAACTATGATGGAAATTAGACCGGGCCGCAATCAGGGCCGGTCTTTGTTATAATTAAATTGAGGTAGCTATGAGTTATTCATCCGATTTAAAAGAAAAGCTGGTCCGGGAGTCCCGACATCACCAGTCAGAGCTGGCCGGTTTTTTACAAAGCTGTGGCTCGTTTCATCTCAAAGGTCACGGCCAGCTTGATGTCAGCTTTGAAACCATGCGAAATCCGATCGCCCGACACTACTATCGCTGGATCCAGTCCGTTTATGGACTTGAAGTTGGGGTCGAGCATTTCACCCGGATGGGGAAGGTTTATCGTGTCCGCGTCAAACAGGCCAATTCGATGCTGGAAAGTCTGGGACTGTTGACCAAAGAAGAAGAGCTTTACTCTTGGCGGCGTGATATCCCTATATCACTGGTTTCGGGCGAAATCGGCCTGCGCAGTTATATTACCGGTGTCTTTTTGGGTGCGGGACAGTTGTCCAACCCCAACCGGTCCTATCATCTGGAATTTTCGTTTGATCATGAAACGTTGCGCAATAGTTTTGCCGCGCTGTTAAATCAATACGAGTTGGAAGGCAAACATTACCGGCGAAATAACAAACCGGCGCTGTATTTCAAAAACAGTGAATCCATATCCGATTTTTTAAAGATCATTGGAGCAACGGAAGAAGCCTTTGCCTTTGAAAACATCCGGATTGTCAAAGAAGTCAAAAATGACATTCAGCGCAAGGTCAATTTGGAGACAGCCAATATCACCAAGACAGTGGTGGCATCGCAAAAGCTGGTCGACTGCATCGAGTTGATCCAACGCGAACGCGGTCTGAGCAGTCTACCCGATGCGCTGCGCGAGATCGCTCAGCTGCGCTGGGAAGAACCCGATTTGAGTTTAAAGGAACTGGGCGAGCGACTTGATCCACCGATTTCCAAATCAGGTGTTAATCATCGACTCAGCCGTTTGCTTGCGATATGCAAGAAAATACAAAAGCCCACTAAAGACGGCAGTTTGGGGTAAATATGACTCGAATGGAGGCAGAGATGAAACAGGGAATGCTCGAACCTTATGTAAATTTTGATGGAAATACCTTGGACGCTTTCAACTTCTATGGTGAAATCTTTCAGGCGGTTCCGGAAGTATTATTATTTGACGATCTACCGGAAGAAGAGCGTGAGTCGATGGGTTATCCTGAAGGTGTGATGCACGCTTCGCTCGATTTGGGCAATGCTCACCTGATGGGTTCGGATACCATGGGCAATATCATCAATGAAGGCAACCGATTTTACTTATCCTGGGCTTCAGAAAATGTGTCTGATGTTATCGAGGTCTGGGAAAAGTTTGTTGAACACGGGGCCAAAATAATCATGCCACTGGAGGAGACCTTCTGGGCCGAAAAGTACGGTATTCTGGAAGATCGCTTTGGTGTTCAATGGATGATCCAAAAATACTCAGCCTATCCGCAGGAATAAACTGACCCGGAAACAGGGATTATGTCAAACCAATTTGTTCATCTTCACTTACACACAGAGTACAGTCTGTTAGACGGATTCGCCCGGATCGACCGGGTGATTCGTCGTGCCAAGGAACTGGAAATGCCGGCCATTGCGATCACTGACCACGGGGTGATGTTCGGGGTCGTCGATTTCTACAAAGAAGCCAAAAAGCAAGGAATCAAACCGATCATTGGCTGTGAAGTCTACATCACCTCGGACGATCCCAAACAAAACTATCACCTGGTGCTGTTGGCCAAAAATCAAACCGGCTACACCAACCTGATACAATTGGTATCGGCCGGCTTTACTGAACATTTCTATTACAAACCGAGAATACCGAAAAGTCTGTTGGAACAACACACCGAAGGTCTGATCGCTTTGTCGAGTTGCCTTCAGGGCGAAGTCAATGTCCATCTTTTGCGAGGGCAATACCCGTTAGCCAGACAGGCTGCCGAGTATTATCATGCAATTTTCGGTCAGGATCACTTTTACTTAGAATTACAGGATCATGGTCTGCCCGAGCAAAAAGAAACCAACCGTCAACTGATCAAACTTTCAAAGGAGCTGGGTATCGGTCTGGTGGCATCGAATGATGTTCATTACACCGATTCGGAAGATCATTTAGCTCATGACATGCTGCTGTGTATTCAAACGGGTTCGGTCTTGACAGACCAATCGCGCATGCGGTTTGACAGCCAGGAGTTCTACTTAAAGTCGGCTGATCAAATGGCACAGCTGTTTCCCAGAGAAGCGCTGGAAAACACGGTAAAGATCGCCGAGATGATAGACTTTGACTTTGATTTTCAGTCGAAGCACCTGCCCAGGTTCAGCAGTGAACCTGACTTTGACTCGGCACAAGCCCTGCGTGAATTGACGCTTCAGGGAATGAAACAGCGCTATTCGGATATGACTCCTTATCTCGATCGGATGAACTATGAGCTCGAAGTGATCGATTCGATGGGATACAATGACTATTTTTTGATCGTGCATGATTTTATTAAATACGCCAAGGACAACGGTATTGCCGTCGGACCGGGCCGGGGATCGGCCGGGGGTTCGATCGTAGCTTATGCTTTGAACATTATCGGGATCGACCCGATGCAATACGATCTGATTTTTGAACGTTTCTTAAATCCTGACCGGATCACCATGCCGGATATCGACATTGATTTTGAGGATGAAAGACGCCAGGAAGTCATTGACTATGTCACAAATAAATACGGTACGGAGCACGTGGCTCAGATCATTACCTTTGGAACCTTCGGTGCCCGGGCGGCAGTCCGCGACATCGGCCGGGTGATGGGATTGGGTTACGGTGAAGTCGACCGGGTGGCCAAAGCGATCCCCAATTCACTCGGTATGAGTCTGGAACGGGCACTGGAAGCATCACCCCGGCTGGCTGAAATGGTCCGGGCCAGTACCGATGTTGCTCTATTGATTGAAAATGCCCGCAAGATCGAAGGCATTCCGCGTCACTGTTCCACCCATGCAGCCGGGGTCGTTATCTCGGAACTGCCAATGGATCATCATGTGCCGCTTTATCTACATGAAGACGCCGTATCGACGCAATTTAACATGAACCTGCTCGAGGAGCTGGGTCTGTTAAAAATGGATTTTTTGGGTTTAAGAAATCTGACGATCATCAAAAATGCCCTGGCCTTTATTCAAGACAACCGCGGCATCGAGATCGACATCGATCACCTGCCGGATCGTGATCCCAAAACATTTCAGATGTTGACCGAGGGTGACTCACTGGGAATCTTTCAGCTCGAGAGCTCCGGCATGCGTTCCTTCTTCAGAGAACTCAAACCGGAAAAGATCGAAGATATCATCGCCGGGATCAGCTTGTATCGCCCCGGTCCAATGGAGAGTATTCCGACCTATTTGAGAAATCGAAACTCAGGCCAATTCAACTATGTTCACCCGGTAATGGAAGATATTTTAGCGGTTACTTACGGTGTTATCGTTTATCAGGAACAAGTCATGCAGCTGGTCCGGGATCTGGCGGGCTATACGTATGCTCAGTCCGACCTGGTGCGACGGGCGATGAGTAAAAAGGATATGGCTGTTATGCAGCGGGAAAGAAATATCTTTTTATACGGTGATGGCGGCTCGATCTCTGGTTGTGTAGCACGCGGTCTCAGTGAGGAGCAGGGCAATCGACTGTTTGATGGTATGATGGATTTTGCCCGTTACGCCTTCAATAAGTCCCATGCGGCCGGTTATGCTATCATTGCTTATCAGACCGCCTATCTCAAAGCCCATTATCCGGTGGAATTTATGGCTGCCCTTATGAGCAGTGTTATGGGTAACAGCCCCAAACTGGCCCAATATATGGATAATGTCCGTTCGATGAAAATCGAGGTTTTACCACCGAGCGTCAATCACAGCGTTGATGGATTTTCGATCGAAGGAGAGTCGATCCGTTTTGGCCTCAAAGCGATCAAAAATGTTGGCACGACATTGATCCAGAGCATTGTCAGAATGAGACGGGACGGCTTTTCCTCGCTGGATGATTTTCTCAACCGCCTAAGTATTGGCGTACTGAACAAACGGGCGATCGAGAGTCTGATCAAAGCCGGGGCTCTCGATGGAATGGCCGAATCGAGACGTTCGATGATGCTGCGATATGAGAATATTTTAGATGGCATCCAGCGAGGTGCCAGGATCAATGCCCCGGGACAACTTTCGCTGTTTGATGAAGTGGAACCGGTCCATAACGGTCCCCGAACCAGTCTGACAGAATATGATGACGAACAATTGCTCGAGATGGAAAAGGAAGTCTTAGGCATGTATTTCAGCGGTCATCCCTTACGTCGATTTTCCGGCGTTCGGCAAAAATATCACTGTCGTGACTTCGTTGAATTGACAGCTTTAGACGAGAGCGCTGATAATACCATTGTTTCAGCCATTGCTATGCTGCGCACTATTTCGGTCAAAACGACCCGGGCGGGTGAGCGGATGGCATTTTGTCGAATGGAAGATGAGTATGAGTCGATGGAGATCATCCTGTTTCCCAAGGTGTTTAAAGAGGTCGAGAAATTACTCGAACAGGAACAATACTTTTTGGTACAGGGGCGGCTCAGTGTCAAAGAGGATGAACCGGCAAAAATCATCGTCAGTAACTTACGCGGTCTATCCGATGATATCGTTGAGCAAAAGGTGTATCTCAGGTTGCCCAGTTGGCAGACGGAAATCATCGATGATATTGTTCGACTGGCTCAAACCAGACCGGGTCCGGCCTGTCTGAGGGTTTACTGTGAGGACACCGGACATGTCCGTGATCTTCAGGGGTACGGTATACTGCCGGCCGATGACTTGATAGCTCAATTACAGGCGATTTTGGGACAAGACGCTGTTGTGGTGAAATAGGAGAGATAGATGAAACGAATTGCAGTCTTAACCAGCGGAGGCGATGCCCCGGGCATGAATGCCGCCATTCGATCGGTCGTAAGGGTAGGGATATACCATGGACTCGAAGTGATCGGGATCAGACGGGGATATGAAGGCCTGTTAGAAGGCGATTTCGTCGAGATGACCCGGTCGAGCGTCAGTGATATTTTACAACGAGGCGGGACGATTCTACAGACTGCCCGCAGCCCCGAGTTTCAAGAAAATGGCGGACCGGAAAAGGCCGCCAGGATCCTGCAGGACAGAGGGATCGATAGCCTGATCGTCATCGGTGGTGATGGCTCATTCAAAGGAGCTAAATTATTGAACGATTTGGGAATACCTACCATCGGTGTCCCGGGAACGATCGATAATGACTTGGGCTATACCGACTACACCATCGGCTTTTATACCGCAATCGAAACGGTCATGGAAGCTGTCGGCAAGTTGCGTGATACTTCCTCGAGTCACGGTCGGATGTTTGTGGTCGAGGTGATGGGACGAAACTGTGGCGATATTGCATTGTATGCCGGGGTCATCTCCGGGGCAGAGAATGTTATCGTGCCGGAAGTCGACTATGATATGGCTGAGATTTGTCGGTCGGTTATCCAAGGTCAGGAGCGGGGCAAGAATCACCACATCATTCTGCTGAGTGAGGGTGTGACCGATGCCAATGCCTTTACCAAGGAGCTATCTGAATGTTCAGGTTATCCCGCCCGGCTAGCCGTCATCGGCCACTTACAGCGAGGGGGATCGCCCACAGCATTTGATCGTCTGTTGGCTACCCAGATGGGGGCAAAGGCTGTTGAGCTGTTGATCCACGGTAAGTCGGGGGTTGCTGTCGGGATCCGAGGCAATAAATTACATTGTATGGAAATCGATGAGGCGATCGGAGTTCGCGATCGGCTGAATATGAACTTATATGAATTGGCTGAGATTTTGGCCAAATAAGGGGGAGTTATGCGTCAAACAAAGATCGTCGGGACCCTGGGTCCTGCCAGCAACAACCCGGAAACGTATCGAAAACTGGTAGAGGTCGGGCTGAATGTCACCCGACTCAACTTTTCTCATGGCAATCATGAAGAGCATTTGGCCAATATCAATTTGATCCGACAGGTGGCCGGGGAACACAATGTACCCATGGCCATCCTGCTCGACACCAAAGGCCCGGAAATACGTATCAAAACGATGGAGCCGGGAACGGTGCTTCAAGCCGGTGATCGTTTTATCCTTTCAAGTGGTGATTTTGTCGGCAACAGGCAACGAGCAGCCATTACCTATGATGAATTATATAAAGACGTCCACCCCGAAAGCATTCTTTTGATCAGTGATGGATCGATCGTGCTCAAAGTGATCGAGGTCATCGGTCAGGAAATCCACACCGAGGTATTACATGGTGCTCCGTTGACGACCCGAAAAGGGGTCAATGCACCGAGTGTTCGAGTCAATCTGCCGGCGGTGACAGAACAGGACCGAGAGGATATCGCCTTTGGGGTAGCCCATGAAGTAGATTTTATCGCACCGTCGTTTATCAGAAAAGCAGCCGATGTCTTGGAAATCCGAAAAATATTGGAAGACCTTGGGGCGGGACACATCCAGATCATCTCGAAAATCGAAAACCGGGAAGGCCTAGACAATATTGATGAAATTCTTCAGGTGTCAGACGGCATTATGGTAGCCCGGGGAGACTTAGGGATGGAGATGCCGATGGAAGAAGTCCCGGTGGCGCAAAAGTTGATCATCGCCAAGTGTAACCGGGCCGGAAAAACGGTCATCACTGCGACTCAGATGCTGGAGAGTATGACCCAAAATCCGCGTCCCACCCGGGCGGAAGCGGCTGATGTTGCCAATGCCATTATTGATGGCACAGATGCTGTCATGCTGAGTGGTGAGATGGCAGCCGGAGCCTATCCGGTCGAGTCGGTCGCGATGATGGCAAAAATTGCCGTAGCGACAGAAAATTCTCTCGATTATGCCAAGCTGTTGAATCAGCAGCAGGACCTGCCTTATCTGGACTCGATCACGTATGCTGTATCACGTTCTTCTGTCTTGTCAGCCTTCAACCTCAATGCCAAGGCCATACTGACAGCCACTTCCAGTGGACAGACGGCCCGTAAAATCGCCATGCACCATCCGAAAACACCGATCATAGCCGGAGTTACTTCGGAAGCTGTCCGGCGTCAACTCTCGCTAGTGCGGGGGGTTCAGGCTTATATCATGGAAGAGAGCCATGACTTGAGCCGGTTGTTCTACAACCTTGAGATCATGGCAAAAGAGGTGGGGATCGTTCAAGACAATGATTTGGTCGTCATAACCTGCGGTGTGCCGATCGGCGTATCCGGCACGACCAATATGATGAAGATCCACTCGATCGGTGAGGTCACGCTAAAGGGTGTCGGTTTCGGCAATAAATCATTCACCGGTATCATTCGGTTTGTCGATGATGACAAAAGCAGATTTGAACCGGGCGATATTCTTTACACCCGGGGAATCGATGAAACGATGGCCGATATGGTTCGACAAGCCGGGGCCATCATCACGCAGGAGGGTGGCTATACTTCGATGGGAGCAATTGCCGGTACAACATTCAATATTCCGACCATCGTCGGTGTTGAGCATGTCAAAGATCTGTTGGAAGACGGCATGGTCACCACTGTTGATCCGATAGTTGGAATCGTATACAAAGGACGTTATGACAAATGATTTATCAAACAACCATTGAACCGCGCTACAGCGAGACAGACCAGATGGGGATCATCTATCATGCCAACTACATTGTCTGGTTCGAGATCGCCCGGACAAAATTGATGGACATCATGGATTTTAGGTATGCCGATGTTGAAGCCAAAGGCTTCTTCTTCCCGGTCCTCAAAGTTGAGGCCCGGTATCACAAGCCGGCAACGTATGGAAAACCGGTCACTGTCAGCTGCATTATTTCCAAATACACCGGGGTACGCATCTGCTATGAGTATGAAGTCCGGGATGAGCTCACCAATGAACTGCTGGTGACAGGCTACTCAGAAAGCGGTGTGACCGATCAGACGATGCGAGTCACCAACCTGGCTAAAGCCTATCCGGAGTTTGATCAGGCGATCAGAAAGTACCACGATCAATGTAAAGAATACAAACTGGAGATCGGCTCACGATAATACCAAAGGCGGTTCACCCATAGAGGTTGGACCGCCTTTGTAGTTTCAAAGCTGCATAACGCGGTGCTTTTTCGCTGATTGGCTGTATTTTCCTGCTCGCTCTTGTATAATCAAGAGTGGAGGGACTCATGGCTAATCAGAAGATTTTCATGATTGCGACCGCTCATCTGGACACCCAGTGGACCTGGGACGCCAGGCAGACGGTAGCGCAATACTTGCCTGATACGATCAGCAAAAACATTACATTGTTTCAAACATTCCCCGGATATCGCTTTAACTTTGAAGGGGCTTATCGTTATGCCCTGATGAAGGAATACTATCCGGCGGAATTTGAGAAGGTCAAGCGCTGGGAGCGGACCGGCCGCTGGAATCTGACCGGTGCCACCTGGGAGAGCCCCGATGTCTTAGTCCCTTCGAGCGAGTCATTGATTCGGCAAATTCTGTATGGCAGTGAGTTTTTCCGTGACCATTTTGGTCGTTCACCCCGTGATCTGTTTTTGCCCGACTGCTTTGGCTTCGGCTTCAATCTGCCAACCATTGCCCGACATATGGGACTGATCGGCTTTTCGACCCAAAAGCTGGCCTGGAATAAATCATTAGCGGTCCCGATCCCGTTTGCTCTGGGAAAATGGCACGGTAATGACGGCAACTTTATCTATGCTTCCCTTGATCCCGGTGTTTATGAAACAAAAATCGAAGACCCCCTGCGCCAGGATGAGATCATTCGTGATCAATTGATGCGAAACGATGGAATCAGCATGCGATACTATGGCACGGGTGATATCGGTGGAGCGCCCGATCAGGAATCGGTTCGAAATCTTGAGACCGACCTGGGAGAAAAAAACGGGATCGAAGTGATCTCTGCTACACCGGATGATGTCTATGCTGAAATGGCCGACCGTGATCTGCCATCTTATTCCGGGGAACTGCTGTTACGGCGACACGGCGTGGGATGCTATACTTCGCGGGCGATTGCCAAGCGTTGGAATGCTCAGGCTGAGCGATTGGCCGATGCAACCGAACGGGCCAATAGTTTGGCCGCTGTCCTGGGTTATCCTTATCCCAAACGGGAGATAGATACCGCCTGGAAACGTTTCTTATGGCATCAATTTCATGATGATATTACCGGTACCAGTATTCCTGAAGCTTATGCCATCAGCTACAATGACTACATCATCAGCCTCAATCAATTGAGTGAAGAATTGGTGGGAGGCATTCGCAATGTGTCGGCTCACCTCGACACGACCGGTAAGGGTGTCCCGATCATTGTCTTCAATCCGGTAGCTTTTCAGCGAAAAGAAGTCGTCCGGGTCCGGGTGCCCGAAGGTGATTTTCAGGTATATCAGGCAGAAGATGTCATACCTTCCCAGCGCCGGGATGACGTTCTTCAGTTTACTGCTGAAGTCAGCGGGACCGGGCTGAAGGTGTATCACATTTTACCGGGGAAAACAGAGACAGACAATTCCCTGTTATACAGCAAGACAGAAGATCACATCTTCCAGAATGAATTCTATCGTGTCATGGTCGATCAGACGGGCGATATTATTTCGGTCTTTGATCTGGAACTCAATATGGAACTGCTGCAGGATCCGATTCGACTGGTCCGATTTGACAATGAATCGAGGAAATGGCCCTCATGGGAGATCCTGTACCATAATCTGGAGTCTCCCCAGGAGCTGGAGTATCGTGATGTTGAGATCAAACTGCTTGAGAAGGGACCGGTTCGACTGTTACTGGAAATCAAGCGTTCATTTGGTCATTCCGATATTACTCAGCAGATCAGTGTAATGGCCGGGATCAAACGGGTCGAGATCGACTATCAGATCGACTGGTTTGAACAGGCCAGCTTACTAAAACTCGATTTTCCATTGGTCCTTGAGCCGGAACTGGCCGCTTATGACTGTGGAGCCGGAGTCATCTATCGCGGGATCAACAAAACCAACCTATATGAAGTCCCGGCTCAGGAGTTTGTGTCTCTGAGCGATGAGGCTCGAACGATATCGCTGATGAGTGATTGTAAATATGGCTGGGATCGTCCGGAAAGAAACCGACTGCGTCTCAGCCTGATCCATACGCCGGAAGGAAGCTTTGGACCGGCCAAGCAACACCTGCAGGATTTAGGTGAGCACCGTTTCCGGGTGGCCATCACTTCACATGAAGGTGATTTTGATCAGGCAAGCGTTGAACAAGCACAGGCTTTTCGTCAGCCGATGCGGACATTTTATTCTGAAGCGCATCAGGGAGAACTCGGTCCTGAAATTTCGTTGCTCTCGACCGATCAGGCCGGCTTGAAAGTCATGGCAATCAAGCAGGCACAGGATAATGATAAATTTGTCGTCAGGGTGCAGGATGTTTCGGGAAAATCGCATGCTGACAGACGGTTGACATTCCCGGGTCGTGTCATGACGGTGCACGAGATCAATGGACAGGAAGAGCTGATACCCGGCCGAGTCATGATCGAAGGCCACAGCGTCAAATTTGATTTGAACCGCAACAGTATCAAGAGTTTCATCGTTCAAATCGAACCATTGAGCGATAAACCGGCCAATATAAAACAGCAGTCATTAAACCTGCTGATGAATAGTGACGCCTATTCTCCGGAAGGTTCACAGAAGATCCATCCTCGTTTTCCGATGGAATTGGTTCCGGATGTAATCAGTTCTAGAGGAATACACTTTCAGATCGAACCGGATAAACTGTATTCCACCATGCGGTGTGAGGGCCAGAAGGTCATTTTGCCCGAGGGTTATCGCGACCTGGTCTTTTTAGCCGCTTCGCTCGAAAAGGATCAAACCGCGGAATTTATAGTCGATGGCCGGAAACACCGGTTGACGATCCCGGGCTGGCGTGAAAGAGTCGGTGACTGGGATGATTTTGCCGGTAGGCGATATGGCGGGATCAAAACGACACCGGTCGCCTGGACCGCAAGTCACATTCACCGGCCGGAAGGCAATCAACCATTCGAGTACGGTGCGATGTTCCGCTTCACGCTTCGGGGCAAAAAAATACACTTCCCAAAAGACCGCTCGATCATTGTGTTCGCTGCCAGTGCAACACATTTGCCTGATGTTGAAGCGGCGGATGATCTTTACGATCAGCGGGAAGAACGACCGACTTTTCGGCTGGAGGTTCACGGAGGCAGCGGCAGTGGAGAATATCCGCTTCATGCACCACTCTATCCCAAGCCGGAAGTGCCTGAACAGATGGCCTTTGTCGGATGGGAGCCGGAACTGACAAGAATGCCGGTAGGTGATGAAGTGATAAAAGCAGTGTTCAAACCGCTTGGGATCGATCTGGCCCGCCATGCCAGGGTCGATTCTTCCGGGTACTGTCCCATCGGTCAGGAAGCAGAACAGGCAGTTACTCCGGGAATGACAAAATGGTGTTCTCAAAAAGATGGCGACAAATGGCTGACGATCGATCTGGCGACACCCCAGACCATCCGTCGCTATCACCTGCGCCATGCCGGATCAGCCGGTGAAAACGAGATGTACAATACACGTGATTTTGAACTCCAGGTGTCAAGAAATGATCAATGGGAGACCATACAGAAGATACAGGACAATCAATCGGACTATACTTTAGGTGAAATCGAGCCCGTCACGGGACAGAAGTTTCGCCTGTTGATCACCAGGGCGGAGCAATATTCCAATCGGGCGGCCAGAATTTACGGCTTTGAATTATATGGAGGAGATCATGTTTGATGTGTTGGGACTGGGAGAATTATTGATTGATTTTACACCGACAGAACGGGCGATGACGTATCAGGCCAATCCGGGAGGAGCAGTCGCCAATGTGTTAGCCATGATGAGCCGTCTTGGCTGCAAATCGGCCTTCATCGGAAAAATCGGAGATGATGAATTTGGCCGTTTTTTAGCCAAAAGTCTGCAGGAATTCGAAGTCGATATATCGAGTCTGGTATGGTCGAAGAAATATCCCACCACCGTTGCATTTGTCGACCGGACAGACGAGGGAGAAGCATTCAGGTTCTATCGCAACCGGACGGCTGATGTCACCTTAAAGCCTGTTCAAGTCGATGAACAAAAGCTGATCGACACCAGGCTGTTCCATTTCGGATCGGTTTCTTTGACCGAAGAACCGTCCAGGAGCGCTACACTGATGGCACTGGAATTTGCCAAGAAGAGCGGATGTCTGGTCAGTTTTGATCCCAACTATCGGGCATCACTGTGGACCAGTCCGCAGGCTGCCATCAGTGAGATATTGCACGTGTTACCACAGGTCGATATCATCAAACTGTCTCAAGAGGAACTTCATTTTCTGACGGGAGAAACCGATCCGTCAGTTGCCACCAACAAACTGTTAAGCTTAGGGCCCAAGTTAGCCTTGATCACCCTGGGATCGGCCGGAAGTGCCTATTATACGGACAAGGTTAATGGCATGGTCGGTGCTCCGGAGGTCGAGGTGATCGATACAGTCGGAGCAGGTGATGTGTTTTTGGGGGCTTTTTTAGCTAAGCTATTGAACGGAAATGTCCGTTTAGATGAACTGACAAGTGAAATACTCGATCGATGGCTTGCGTTTGCCAACCAGGCTGCTGCACTGAGTACGACCAGGACTGGAGCAATGTCATCACTGCCGACGAAAGCAGAGATCGAGAATTGGTAGATAATGAAATAAGGGGGAATCACAAAAACTCAGCACTGATCGATGCGGCTGAGCAAGTTGATTTCTATGTTTCGAGAATCATGCACTCCTCTGGGAGTGCCCTTTTTTTTAATACATAGGTGTTTAAAAAAACGTGTTTATGATTGGTCTGCTAAATATAGATAATAATAATTGAGAAAGAAGCGGCCGGACAGATGGTAACTTTGGACACCGTCTTCTTGCTGATTTGCTTTGAGAAATGAATCATTGGCCCGGTTTGACATTTCACTGAGCCGGCCGTCAAATTGACTCCAATAGACTCGACTGGCCTGCCAGTCGGCAAGTACGGCATTGGGAAGACGCGTCATCAGAGCGTCGTAGGTATCAGGATCATCAAGACGCATATCCTCCATCAGGCTTTCAAAAGCGTACAAATGGGCGGCATACCTGTAGTCCGCTCGGTCGCTGTAGAGACAGGCGATAAAGGATGCCATATTCGCTTCATCTTCTCGAGCGATCCCGCGAACATGAGCAATTTCATGGCAAACAGTCAAAGGAATCTCGTGTTTCGGCGTATCCACATTGATGTTGGCTTCCACAAAAATCGGGTTATACATACCGGCAATCTGAGTGTATGACCAATATTTTGACAGGACGACCGGTTTGGGAACTACTTTGTTACCGGAAAATAGGGAGTGGACCGTCGCGGCATTGTCTATCGAATCATTTCCGGCTCGCAAGGTAGAAGGAATCGAAGACAATAGCAACGTTTCTCCTTTCTCATTGTTCTCTAACTCAGCTTGGGCAGAAATAATCCCATCTAAATAGAAATTCATCGCTTGTTCGATCTTGTCGGGACCGGCTTCAGCAACAGAATCAAGCATCAAGCTCTCCCATATGGGCTGACGAAAAAAATTGAGTCCGTGCATGGTAGTATACTGATAAGCCATCACAAAGAATATGACAGAAATCAGTAAACACATATTTCGAAGGGTTCGCAGTCGATACTGCGAATGTTTCATGCGAATAAAAAAAGCAGTTAACATAATCAGTACAAGAAACACAGAAGATACAACAAAAACTTCTGTCAGTGATATGGGAAATAAATTCAAGATCCGGGATGGAATGAATGATAAGATAGGAAAGATGCGAAGTGAATATACTTCAGCAATTGACTCATACTTTGCCAACAGACGCGGTAACAAGAGCAGGCCGATACCGGAGATGAAAAAAAACACCATTAGAAAAATGGCGCGTCGATTGGATATTTGTGCAAAATAAGATCGTTTTTTCATATTACGATTATATTACCATATGTAGCACTCAGCCGGCAGGACGGGTCTGATAGAAAACTAATTTGCCTCGGGATATTCGTTGCACAATAGGCGGTAAGGTGCTTCATCTTCAATGATTTCCGGAAAGCGGCCGATCGGCTCAAGGAAATGATTATCGAATTCATCGTCATTGACCATCGATACCTCACCCAGGAGAACACTGCCGGTACCGGTTTCAACTGCAAAATCATGATATAGGAACGGGGGAAGACTGATGCTGGTACCCGGTGTCAAACGAATGGCAGTACCGGCGGTAACTGTTTTTTTCGTTCCGTCACACTGGACGGTGACATCGTCTGTACCTAACTGTCCATCCTCGGTCGAGGGATAGACAGTGATCAGAACATTACCTCCACCGCGGTTGATGATGTCTTCCATTTTATCGTAATGATAGTGCATCGGAGCAGTCTGGCCCTCAGCTAAATACAGTAGCTTTTCAGCATACTTTTTTAGGCTGCCGGGATAACCGTTGCGCAGGGTGATCAGGGCCAGTCCAATCTTATCAAACTCCCCCAGCCCGTAGTCGGTGATGTCCCAGCCGAGTGCTGCCAACCGAATTTCATCATGGTCGTGCCCCTGATCAAGCCATTGCTCCGGTGTGTAGTGACAAAACGGAGGCAACGGAAAACAGCACTGTTCGATCATAGCTTCCATGTGACGAATTGCCCGATTGATTTCTGATCGTTTCATGATTTATCCTTTAGCGGGTATTTCAGCAAAAAGTCGAGCGGCACGCCGGCGAACCCCTGTTTAGCATACAGTGTGTGAGCCGGATTGTCGGGTGAAACCAGTAGTTGGATCCGCTTGGCTCCGATTTCATCAGCATAACGATCGACCTCTTGAAGCAAAGCGGTCGCAATACCTCGTCTGCGATAAGTCGGCAGAACGTAGAGGTCATCAACATAAGCGGTCCACCCACCGCTCCAGGCACTGGGATAGGTTACAATGGTGACAAAACCAACAGCAATACTATCTTCATACCACAGGAGTAACTGACATTCCGATCGATCTAATAAGAAATCAAATGCATCGGAAAAATGCTGTGTCAGGTCTTTACTTTTCAGACGGGGATCATCCTCTTCGGTTAGCTCTTCGAGAGCAAAAGCTCGATTGAGTCTGACCCAGTCAGACTTTTGATTTATAGCTGCTTTTTGAATCATGAGGCTTCCTTTCCCCTAAACGGAATTTCATGGATTGATTACAGTATAACTAGGTTGAATCCGGCTTGCAAATGGTATGAATAAATCAGGAGGACCATATATGGATATTTCAAAATACAGAGTAAGTAACGGAAGTGACTTTGTACTGGCAGATTACGCCACCCGTGATCGCGGCCCCTATAAAAAAAAGACACATGCCTTGAAAGACCAAAAAGCAAATACGGCGATCATCGCTTCAGAACAGGATAAAATGTACGCTCAGGATCACTGGGGCGTCATTATTTTAACTCAGGCGATGGATGCAGCCGGCAAAGATGGACTAATAAAACATGTGTTAACCGGCGTCAATCCGTTAGGTACTCAAGTATTTAGTTTCAAACAACCTTCTGCAGAAGAATTGGATCATGACTATTTATGGAGAATTAACCAACGGTTACCGGAACGGGGGCGTATAGGCATCTTCAACCGGTCGTATTATGAAGATGTGTTGGTAGTCAAAGTTCACAATTTGATCGCATCATCGAAATTGCCCGACCAACTGATAACGGATGATATTTGGGATCAGAGGTATCGACAGATTCGTGATTATGAGCGCTATCTGGCGGAGAATGGATTTATAATCATTAAATTTTTCCTGAATGTATCAAAGGAAGAGCAGAAGGAGCGTTTCCTGTCCCGGATAGATAATCAATCAAAAAATTGGAAATTTTCAACTGCTGATGTCCGTGAGCGTGGACATTGGGATGAGTATATGGATGCTTATGAGAAAGCCATTCAAAACACTGCTACAGAGGATAACCCCTGGTATATTTTGCCGGCTGACCGGAAATGGTACGCTCGCACTCTGGCTTCAGAAATCATTGCTAAGCGGATCAGCGCACTGGGAAACAAATATCCTGATGTCGGAGAAGAAAAATTAGCCGAGCTTGAAATTGCGCGACAACAGCTGGAAGATGAATAGGGGGAGCATTGAGTAGGAGTAAATTCTATCCGTACCTGGTAACAATTATTATCATGGCCGTTTTCTTCGGTCTGATCCACCTTGTTGTGCCGGCGATCGATATGTTTGATTTCAGCCCACAGGACATGGGAATGTCGACCTTGATCGTGACAGTGATCCAATTAGTCTTTGCTCTGGTTATTGTCCAGCTCATGAAGCGCGATGGCAGCTATTTGGTGCTGGATCATGCCGGTTTTCGGTTGGGTGATTTATTTCGACCGATCCTGGGCTGGATGTTTATTTTATTTAAATTTGGTGCTATTTTTGCAGTGGTTCAACTGTTGCCGTCCGATGTATTGAAGACCCAACCTGTCGGGATCGTTCTGGCTTTGGTATTTTCCTTGTCGATCGGATTGTTTGAAGAATATCTGTTCCGGGGATTCATGTTTAAGAACATGATCAAAGGCAAAGACGAATCAGCCGTCATTCCGGCGGCCTTAATATCTTCTTTGTTGTTTGGATTGTTTCACATAGACTTTGTAATGGTATTAAAGGGAGTGAACACAGGACAGATCGGAACAGCATTTTTCGCTTTTGGTGTCGGTTTCTATTTAGCAGCAATAACGTATCGCTTCGGCAAGATGTGGATTCCGATCATGATCCATGCCCTGATAGATTTTCCGACTTTTCTTATGATCGCTTTAGTTGATACAGGTAAGATATTTGAGTATATCGAACCATATCTTGATGAGATGACATTATCAATGACCGATTTGGGCACTGAAGGGGGCAATCCGGCTATCGTGCTGCTGGGATTGATGTTCTTAGTAGCAGGGGGCCGAATGCTTCGCAAAACTACAAATGCCCGTAGAATGGAACGAATCACCAGGGAAGAATTAGACCGACAATCTAGTGTAAACCAGTTTGACTATTTTCCAAGTCCGGATAATTTCTTACACGATGACAAGTATGATCAAATCGATTCACTCCAGAATGAGACTGAAACAGAAAGGAATAAAGATGTTAATGAGTAACAAAAAGAAGATCAAAAAACAAGTGAAACAGCTCAAAAAAGAAGCAAAAGAACTGAAAAAAGAAGCCAAGAAAAAGGCGAAAGAGGCCAAAGGCTTAAAGAAAACAGGCGTCAAGAAACTGAAAGAAAAAGCCCAGCAAGAAGCCGACCTTGAACAAGCCAAAAAGCTTTTGAAAGCGGAAGCCAAACGAGTCAAAAAAGAGGCGAAGAAAAGCAAAGCATTAGGTGTGAAAGATCAATTAGAGGAGACACCTGATAAAGTGAAAGATAAAGCACAGGATTTGATCAAGGATGCAAAAAAGGGAGCAGAAGGGCTGATCGATAAGACAGAAAAGGCCCTCAAAGATGCCAAGTTAGACGAAAAAGCCGCTCAGCTCAAAGAAAAAGCAGAGAAAGCATCAAAAGAAGCGGTCAAAGAGGCCGAAGGCCTAAAGGAAAAGGCGGAAAAAGCGATCAAGCAAGCCAAACTGGACAAAAAAGCGGCTGAGATCAAAGATAAGGCAGAAGATTCAGCAGAAACAGCCATAGGCAAGGTAAAAGAAACTGCCAAGGTAGTGGCTGAAAAAGCAGGAGAAATCACTGGCACAGTCAAGAAAGAAATTGAAAAGCGAAGCTAAGGGATGTATCATTAGATACATCCTTTTTTTATGTCTTGTATGAATATAACTAAAAAAAGTGCTCCCTGAAATCAGGGAGCAAAAAAAGGGGAGTTATGAATTGTTAGTTAAAAACAGTTCAAATTACATCAAATATCTTGCCAATATTATACACTATACGAATGATCAAGATGGTGTTTATTACAAAATGAATTTATTTTCGGTTAATTTATCTAAACAACTTTGCGAGGAGTAAAGCTTGAACACAAATCAACGTTATCAGGTGACAATTGAAGATTTGGGTGAGGGGGGAGAAGGTATCTGTCGGGTCGATTCGCTGACAGTGTTTGTTCCCGATGTGGTATTAGGTGATCAGGTGGAGATCGAAATCATTCAGCTGAAAAAAAATTACGCCATCGGTCGTGTCACCCGCCTAATCGAGTCATCACCGCTTCGGACTGCCAGTCCCTGTCCCGACTTTCCGGAATGCGGGGGATGTCAACTGCTTGATATGGCGTATTCGGCTCAATTGAACTGGAAGCAGCAGCATCTAGCTCAAGTGCTCCAGCGAATTGGCGGGATCGAAATGGCGATCGAACCAATCATCGGGATGGATTCCCCCTGGCACTACCGTAATAAAATGACATATCCCCTCAACCAGTCCCAAGTCGGTCTATATCGTCGCGGTAGTCATGATATTGTCGAAATACGAGATTGTCAGGTCCATCCGCCGGGGGTTGGGAAAATCCTGGAGATCGTTCGTGATCATTTG
>JAAZLX010000123.1 GCA_012799095.1 Tissierellia bacterium | reverse complement strand
TGGGCAGTCTTTTTTGGTTCTTAACGTTTTGAGAATTGTGGAGATTTACGAGCTTTTTTGAAGCCGTATTTCTTCCGTTCTTTCATTCGCGGATCACGTGTCAGATATCCGGCTGCTTTTAAGGCCGGTTTGTGTTCCGGATTGGCTTTTACCAAAGCCCGGCTGATACCATGACGAATGGCACCGGATTGTCCTGTGTACCCGCCACCATTGGCGATTACATGGACATCATATGTGCCAAGTGTATTGGTAATTTCAAGCGGTCGTTTGATTTCTTGAATCATGACTTCATAATTGAAATAAACATCGACCGGACGCTTATTGACTGTTATTGTACCGGATCCCGGGACCAAACGGACACGGGCTGTCGCATTTTTACGACGACCGGTTCCTCGATATTGTACTGTCATTTTAGTCCCCCTATTCCAGTTCCAGTGTTTCAGGTTGTTGGGCGGCATGATCATGATCTGGTCCGACAACAACACGCAGTTTCTTCAGCATTTGGTTACCTAGGCTGTTCTTAGGCATCATGCCCTTGACGGCAGCGTAGACGATCTTTTCCGGTTGGCGATCCATCTGCTGTTCAAAGGTTCTTTCTCTCAGTCCACCTGGATAGCCGGTATGCCAGCGATACATTTTGGCATTGCGCTTATTTCCGGTCACAACGACTTTCTCGGCATTGATTACGATCACGTAATCACCAGTGTCGACGTGAGGAGTGTAAATGGGCTTGTGTTTGCCACGTAAGATCGTGGCGACTTGGGTGGCTAGTCGTCCCAGGGTTTTTCCCTCGGCATCGACCACAAACCACTTGTGTTCTACTTCCGCAGGTTTTGCTACAAATGTTTTCATTATTACCTCTCATATTTTCCGGGGCAGGGAAAATAGATTACCTTATCAAGGATACACTATCAGACCGCTGAAGTCAACGACTTTCCGCGATTCCGATGGTGAAAATAGTATGTTTGTTTTCAGATTGACTTTCCCTGATCCAGGGAAAAAAGTGATTGTTTGGGTAATGCATTAATGATAAAAAACCTTCATTAAAGGAGCTCATCATGATTGTCCTGGCCTGTAAATTGACATTCTTCCTGCCGTATAGCAGTTCACTCAAAGACAAGCGTCGTTTACGTCGGCAGTGGACTGACCGATTGGCAAAACGCGTGTTGCTGAAAGAAGTGGCCACTCAGGAGTCACACCAGATTTTGACCCTTGGATTTGCCTTGGTGAGTTTAAGAGAGGCTGATGTTCAACAGCAACTGAGAGATCTGACTGATGATATGTTGACCAGTGGTGAATTGGAATTACATAGTTCCGACTGGGATCTGATCAAGCTGTAGCATCAGTACATGATTTCTTCTAAATAGAGGCCTTGTGGCGGTGCTACTTTACGGGTAAGTTCCCGACTGTGACTTTGCAGGATCTGGCTTGTTTTGTCCGGATCGATCTTTTGCCAGCCGATCTCGATCAAAAACTGCATCAGTATCCGGACCATCTTATACAGATATCCATCCGCCCGGAACCTGAATTCCAGCTGATCACCGGTCTGCTGATAAGAAATCTCATACAACGTCCTGACCGTTGTCCCCTCTCCTTTGCGACGATTTGAAAAGGAATAAAAGTCGTGTTTACCGACTAATTGATCGATCGCGCGATCGATCTGCGATAAATTCAGTGGGCGATCCAGGTACGTCTGATAGGGTCGTTGAAACACATCGTCCCGATAACTGATGACATAGAGATATGTCTTTTGTTTGGCCGAATAGCGAGCATGAAAGTCATCATCCACCTGGTCTAACTGTAACAACATGATATCAGGCGGCATCAGATTGCTCAGGGCAAACAGTGCGCTTTCAAGCGGTATAACAGGCTTTGCCTTGAAATGAGCCACTTGTCTCAGGGCATGGACGCCACTGTCAGTCCGACCCGACAGATGGAGCGTGATCGGTTCGTGATACAGTTTTCGTAAGGCAGCTTCCATCTCGCCCTGTACAGTTCGTTGATGCTTTTGGCGTTGAGATCCATGAAAGTTTCGTCCATCATAGGAAAAATCTATCCGAATAGTCAAAATACTCTCCCGACTGCATAGATCAAAACAGGAAATAGTAAGACCAATCCGTAAGCAATATAATCTCTTCGACGATAGATCAGCGGATTGAGCTTGGTTCTGCCCTCACCTCCCCGATATCCCCTGGCTTCCATGGCATTGGCCAATTCATCGGCTCGCTTGAACGCCGCAATAAACAACGGCACCAGTAATGGGATCAAACTTTTAGCTCGGCGAAAGATATTACCTGATTCAAAATCAGCTCCTCTGGCTTGTTGAGCTTTCATGATCTTATCGGTTTCTTCCAACAAGGTAGGAATAAACCTCAGAGCGATCGTCATCATCATGGCCAGCTCGTGAGCCGGAAATCCGATCTTCTTTAAAGGACCAAATGACGTCTCCAGTCCATCAGTCAACCGGATCGGTGAGCTGGTCAACGTGAGTAATGATGTCCCGATGATAAGCAGTATCAATCGAGCAGCCATCAATAGAGCCATTTGCAGACCTTCTCTGGCAATGCTGATCCGCCAGACACTGAAAATGGGCGTGCCGCGGGTAAAGAAAACATTCATCAAAAAGGCAAAGATAATCACAAACATGATCGGTTTGATGCCTTTGATCATAAAGCGAAATGGTATCTTCGACAAACGTATCACCAAAAACACAAATAACGTAATGACAGCATATTGCAGCGCAGTCTTGGCGACAAAGATCGTTATGATGTAAACCAGCGTGGCAAACAATTTGACTCGGGGATCGAGCTTATGCAATATAGAATCGGCCGGGTAGTATTGACCAATCGTAATATCACGAATCATTTTTCACCCCCCGGAGCAGTTCAGCCTTCGCTTCGTCAAGGCTAAACAGATTCTTGGTAAAGTGAAAGCCACACTGTCGCAGCTCATAAAACAATCGAGATATTGAGGGTATCCCAAGGCCTATACTCTCTAGAAATGGCACATCCTCAAATGCCTGATCGATCGGTTTATCCATGACGATCTGACCGTTTTTCATGGCAATGATCCGCTTTGCGACTTTGGAAATCTCGTCCATCGAGTGCGAAATCATGATCAAGGTCATGTTTCTTTTTTGATGAAGACGGATCAGCTCAGTCAAAAGATCTTTTCTGGCTTTCGGATCCAATCCGGCAGTCGGTTCATCAAGCATTAAAATCGTCGGCTCCATCGCCAACACCCCGGCGATTGCCACTCGTCTCTTTTCTCCGCCACTCAAGTCAAACGGCGAACGTTCAGCATATGCTTCGTAGTCAAGATCGACCAGATCTAACGCATCGCGGACTCGTCGTTCGATGTCTTCTTGCGGTACTCCGATATTTTTCGGACCAAAGGCGATATCCTTAAACACAGTTTCTTCAAACAGTTGATACTCAGGATACTGGAATACCAAACCAACACTTTTTCTGAGTTGACTTAGGTTTTTTGAATCTTTATCGATCGTCACTCCATTGACCGAGACAATGCCTTCATCAGGCTTTAACAGCCCATTGATGTGTTGGATCAAGGTGCTCTTTCCGGAACCGGTGTGACCGATCAGACCAATAAATTCACCTTGCTCAATCGTTAATGAAACGTCTTTTAGTGCTTGGACCTGATATACACTGCCACGATTATAGTAGGAGCTTAAGCCTTTTATTTCAATTGACATAACTGCCTCACTAAATCAGCCTGTTCTGTGACCGGCTCCAATGGAATTCCTTGTTGTTTCAAATACTCGGTGATGATCAAAATCTCCGGCACTTCGAGGTTCATGGCGATCAGTTCCTCTTGGCGGTCAAAAATTTCCAGTGGCGACCCTTGTAAGGCGATCCGCCCCTGATCCATGACATAGACAAAATCAGCCTGGAGGGCTTCTTCCATAAAATGAGTGATCAATACGATCGTAATACCCTTCTGGTTGAGCTGCTTCAGAATCTGCATGACCTCAGTCCGGCCGATCGGATCGAGCATCGAGGTGGCTTCATCAAAAATGATGATATCCGGTTCCATTGCCAGTACTCCGGCAATCGCAACACGTTGCTTTTGCCCACCGCTGAGCATATGGGGAGGCCTGGTGACAAATTCTGTCATGTTGACGCCTTCGAGCGCCTGATCGACTCGAGTCCGGATCAAAGACGCC
>JAAZLX010000122.1 GCA_012799095.1 Tissierellia bacterium | reverse complement strand
TATTAATGGTGCCGAGCGGGTCATCGTCAGCCAACTGGTTCGTTCACCATCGACATATTTCAGTATTAAGTATGATAAGAGCGGAAATGAAATGGTGTCCGGACAAGTCATACCCAATCGGGGAGCTTGGCTGGAATTTGAAACTGATTCGACGGAATCGCTGTCGATCCGAATCGACCGAACTCGTAAACTACCGGTCACTGCACTGGTTCGAGTTATGGGTTACGAATCCGATCAATCGATCATCGACCTGTTTGGCGAGAGCGAACGACTGCTCTTATCATTAGACAAAGATGCTTCATCCAATCGTGATGAAGGCTTATTGGAAATTTATCGAAAACTACGTCCGGGAGAGCCGCCTACTATTGAGAGTGCTTCTAATTTAATAGAGAGCATGTTCTTCGATGAAAGACGTTATGATCTGGCCCGTGTTGGTCGGTATAAGTTTAATCTGAACCTGGGCTTAAGTGAGCGTGGGTTAGGTCACTTTCTGGCACAACCGGCTGTTCATCCCGAAACGGGTGAGATCCTTGCCGATACCGAAACCAAACTGACAAAGAAAATCCTGCGTCAAATCGAAAACGCCGGAATCAAACGTATGATTTTGGCTGTGGAAGACAAAGAAGTAGTTGTCCTTGGAAACCACATGGTCGACATCGATGAATACATTACCGGTTACGATCCCGAGATCATCAATGAACGAGTCCACTATCCGGTTTTACAGGAAATCCTAAATAAGACCGAAGATCACGAAGAACGGGTCAATTTGATCCATCAGGAAGCCAACCGCCTGATTCCGCGAAACATTACCGTCGACGATATTTTGGCCAGCGTATCTTATTTTCTCAACCTGTCACAGGGGGTGGGAGAAACCGATGACATTGACCACTTATCCAATCGTCGGATCCGCAGTGTCGGCGAGTTGTTACAAAATCAGTTCCGTATCGGCCTCAGCCGGATGGAACGGGTCGTGCGTGAGCGGATGACCACCCAGGACTCCGATACGATCACACCTCAGTCATTGATCAATATCAAACCTGTTACAGCTTCGATCAAGGAGTTCTTCGGCAGTTCTCAGCTGTCACAGTTTATGGACCAGAACAATCCTCTGGCTGAACTGTCACACAAGCGTAGACTTTCAGCTCTCGGACCCGGCGGATTAAGCCGCGACCGGGCCGGCTTTGAAGTTCGTGACGTTCACTATTCCCACTATGGCAGAATGTGTCCGATCGAGACTCCGGAAGGTCCTAACATTGGTTTGATCAGTTACCTGGCGACTTATGGCAGGATCAATCAATACGGTTTCATTGAATCACCCTATCGAGTAGTAGACAAAGAAAACGGAATTGTGACCGATGAAGTTGTCTATCTAAATGCTGATGATGAGCGGACTGCGGTTATCGTACCGGCCAATGAACCGATCGGTAAAGATAACAAACTGGTGGCACGACGGGTAGTTGGCCGCCAGGACGGTGATATTAAAGAATTCTCAGCTGACGATGTCGATTTTGTCGAGGTTTCTCCGACACAGATGGTATCGGTCGCGACAGCCCTGATCCCTTTCCTGGAAAATGATGACTCAGCCCGGGCACTGATGGGTTGTAACATGCAGAAGCAGGCCGTTCCGCTGATTCGAACAGAAACACCGGTGGTCGGCACTGGGATCGAAGCAAAAGTCGCCTGGGATTCAGGTGCAATGATCCTGGCAAAAAATGACGGCGAAGTCATCAAGTCAACTGCAGATGAGGTGATCATCCGACGTGATGATGACGGTAGTCTTGACAAGTATCCGATGCTGAAATTTAAACGTTCCAATCAGGGGACCTGTGTTAATCAGATCACCAGAGTGGACAAAGGTCAGCGGATCCAAGCCAACGATATGATAGCCGATGGGCCTTCAACTGATAAAGGTGACCTGGCTCTTGGGGCAAATCTACTGGTCGCATTCATGACTTGGGAAGGCTACAACTTTGAAGATGCCATCTTGATCAGTGAAGAATTGGTTCAAAAAGATACCTTGACCAGTATTCACATTGATGAATATGAAGCTGAAGCCCGTGACACCAAACTGGGTGCGGAAGAAATCACCCGTGATATTCCCAATGTCGGCGATGATGCGCTCAAAAACCTCGATATCCGAGGTATTGTCCGGATTGGTGCTGAAGTCGACTCAGGCGATATCCTGGTAGGCAAGGTGACACCGAAAGGGGAGACCGAACTGACACCGGAAGAGCGTCTGTTACGGGCTATCTTTGGTAAAAAAGCCAGAGAAGTCCGCGATACTTCACTGAAAGTTCCCCACGGTGCCAGCGGTATCGTCGTGGACGTCAAAATGTTCACTCGGGAAAACAATGATGAAATGACACCGGGGGTCAACGAGCTCGTCCGTGTCTATATTGCTAAGAAACGTAAAATAAATGTCGGTGACAAAATGGCCGGCCGCCATGGTAATAAGGGTGTTATCTCGAAAATCATGCCGGTCCAGGATATGCCGTTCCTAGATGATGGTACTCCGGTACAGGTTCTGCTCAGTCCAATGGGTGTTCCGTCCCGGATGAACGTCGGTCAGGTACTTGAGGTCCACTTAGGGCTGGCAGCCAAAAAACTCGGAATGCACATTGCAACACCGGTTTTTGATGGAGCCAATGAAGCCAATCTGGAAGAACTTCTGGCACAGGCCGGCTATTCGACAGACGGAAAACTGCGTGTCCGCGACGGCCGAAGTGGTGAGTATTTTGATAACCCTGTCACCGTCGGCTATATGTATATGTTAAAACTGCACCATCTGGTCGACGATAAGATCCATGCCCGTTCAACCGGGCCGTATTCGTTAGTCACCCAGCAGCCTTTGGGTGGTAAAGCCCAGTTTGGCGGTCAACGATTTGGTGAGATGGAAGTCTGGGCGCTTGAAGCCTATGGTGCGGCACATACTTTACAGGAAGTGCTGACAATCAAATCAGATGATGTGGTCGGACGGGTCAAAGCGTACGAGGCGATCGTCAAGGGAGAAGATATTCCTTCACCTGGCATTCCGGAGTCCTTTAAGGTTTTGATCAAAGAATTCCAATCGCTCTCTCTCGACATAAAGGTGCTGGATCAAGATGGTAACGAGGTCAACCTCGAAATGGTCGATGAATACGAACCAATCGATGCCATGAGTGAAATGATCATTGCCGATGAAGATCTCAGCGAAGGATTCCATACCGAATCGCTTGGCGATGACGATGATGACATCGAAGAATAGGAGCACGCGTGTTAGAGTTTAATAAATTTGCATCCATCCGCATAGGCCTTGCCTCGCCGGAAAAAGTCCGCGAATGGTCCTATGGGGAAGTCAAAAAACCGGAAACGATCAACTATCGTACCCTGAAGCCGGAACGTGAAGGTCTGTTCTGCGAAAAGATCTTTGGACCGACCAAAGACTGGGAATGCCATTGCGGAAAGTACAAGCGGATCCGTTACAAAGGCGTCGTATGCGATAAATGCGGTGTCGAGGTTACCAAGTCAAGTGTCCGCCGTGAGCGTATGGGTCATATTGAATTAGCAGCTCCGGTATCCCACATTTGGTATTTCCGGGGAATTCCTTCCAAGATGGGGATTTTACTCAATATTTCGCCGCGCAACCTGGAACGGGTGCTGTATTTTGCCTCTTATATTGTAGTCGAGGAGGGTGATACCACCTTGACCAAATATCAGATTTTATCTGAAGCCGAGTACATGGAAAACCGTGAGATGTACGGCAATCGCTTCCGCGCCTTAATGGGTGCTGAGGCAGTCAAGGAATTGCTGCTTGAACTTGATCTCGATGAACTGGCCCAGGAATTGACTGAAACGGTTGAAGAAAGCACCGGACAGCGTCGAGCCAAAGCTATTCGTCGCCTCGATGTGGTTGAAAGTTTTAGAAAATCCGGTAATAAACCGGAATGGATGATACTTGATACGGTACCGGTCATTCCACCCGATCTACGACCGATGGTCCAGTTGGACGGCGGACGATTCGCGGCATCTGATCTGAATGATTTATATCGCCGTGTGATCAACCGAAACAACCGCCTGAAGCGTTTACTCGATTTGAAAGCACCTGAGATCATCATCAAAAATGAAAAACGGATGTTGCAGGAATCGGTCGATGCATTGATCGACAACGGACGTCGGGGACGACCAGTTACCGGACCCGGCAAACGCCCGCTCAAGAGTCTGTCCGATCTGCTCAAAGGGAAACAAGGCCGCTTCCGAGGCAACTTGCTGGGTAAGCGGGTCGACTATTCCGGCCGTTCGGTTATCGTGGTTGGACCGGAGTTGAAATTCTATCAATGCGGTCTGCCCAAGAAAATGGCTCTCGAGCTGTTTAAACCGTTTGTCATGCGAAAGCTGGTCTCACAGGGGATCTCTCATAATATTAAAACTGCCAAACGGGCGGTCGAACGTGAACGACCCGAGGTTTGGGATATCGTAGAAGAAGTCATCAAGGAGCATCCGGTCTTACTAAACCGGGCACCGACCCTGCATAGACTGGGCATCCAGGCTTTCGAGCCCGTCCTGGTCGAGGGCAAGGCGATCATGCTTCATCCGCTGGTTTGTACTGCATATAATGCCGACTTTGACGGCGACCAGATGGCGGTCCACGTACCCTTGAGCGTTGAGGCTCAAGCTGAAGCTCGTTTCCTGATGCTGTCTACTAATAATATCCTGGCACCAAAAGATGGGAAACCGATCACTACACCGACACAGGACATGGTATTAGGCAGTTACTACATGACCATCATTCTCGACGGTGTCAAGGGAGAAGGTTCAACCTACCGGAACTATGATGAGATGCTT
>JAAZLX010000121.1 GCA_012799095.1 Tissierellia bacterium | reverse complement strand
TCAAAAGATAAGGTCACTTAACCGGGGAGTCCATACGTTTCCGATAACAGTTGTTAACCTTTTTGGGACCAACGCAACATGAAACGTTTCAAGGGTGTTACATGAGTAACACTTTTTCTTTTGCCCATATACTATGATGGAACGAAAATGAGATAAAGGGGTTTAGTTATGGACATTTTTACGATTATATTTTGGGCCGTGGCAATTGTATTGACAGTTGTCTCACTAATCAAGAACCGGCAGAAAACTTTTGCCGCTATGAAAAAATCCAAGGGTATGATGGGAAGCATGATGAGTGACATCATAGCGATCATATTCTTGATTGGGCTTGTATTGGCATTTTTCCCGCCTGAAACGATCCAGTCAGTATTAGGCTCAACGAACACCATGGTGTCAACGGTTGTTTCCGCCTTGGCCGGGAGTATCACCCTGATACCGGCTTTCGTAGCTTTTCCATTAGTCGGATCACTGGTCGATGCCGGTGCGAGTATTATTCCGGGGGTTGCCTTTTTGACCACTTTGACCATGGTCGGGGTGGTAACATTTCCGCTTGAATAAAAAGAATTCGGTGTTAAGTTTGCACTGACTCGAAATGCCTTGAGCTTTGGGTTTGCATTAGTGATTGCACTGACAATGGGGGTGATACTGTGAAGACTGTTTCCATTATCAAGAAAAACAAACTGCTGTTTTTTGTAGCGTTTGCCTATTTGATGGTTCTGGCTGTATCGCCGGAGAAAGCCTTGAGCTCAGTCAATAACAGTATTTATTATCTGATAGAGATGATCCAGGTACTTCCGGTCATTTTCTTATTGACCGTCGTGATTGATGCGCTGGTTCCCAAAGAAATGATCATGCGCGGTTTCGGAGAGAATTCCGGTATCAAGGGAAATCTACTCGCCTTATTGTTGGGGAGTATATCAGCCGGACCGATATATGCAGCCTTTCCCATCAGTAAAACCTTGCTGGGCAAAGGAGCAAATATATCGAATATCGTAATCATTCTAAGCACTTGGGCAGTTGTCAAGGTTCCTATGTTGTTCAATGAAGTCAAATTTCTGGGGATCAATTTCATGATCGTCAGATGGATACTTACTGTAGCAGCGATATTTGCAATGGCTTACCTTACGGCCATGTTTGTCAAAAAGACGGACTTGCCGGCAGATGAATCCGTAAACAAGATGTTGGAAATTAAAGAAGAATATTGTATTGGCTGTGGTATCTGTGTGAACATGCTGCCTGATTATTACGAAATGGAAAATAACAAGGCTGTTGTTCGAAAAAATCCTGAGGGAATTCATGTTTTAAAAGCGATCAATGAATCGATCAACAAATGTCCCGCCAAAGCAATCGTCTTGAATAAGTAATTATGGCATTAAGTTCATATCATACTTTGCTGTTTCTTAGTGAAGTATAAAGAGGGTTTGAGGAATTTCCAATCAATCGATGTACATGAACTAATGAGAATACCACCGGTTGAAATATACTGTCATCCGGTGGTATTTTTTCAAATAAAACGGAAAGTATGCAGATAAAGTTGAAGGTAGAGGCTTGATCCTTCTAATGATCGAAACCATCACGTGATAAAACACCCTTTTGATAATAGTGTTTGACTTCTGTGATTTCACTAACTAAATCAGCTATATCGATAAGGGACTGTTGTGCATATCGTCCTGTTATGATGACCTCGACTCGGGGATCGCGATCTTTGATCACTTCCAGGACTTTTTCTTCCGACACAAGATGGTAGTAAATAGCTATCGTCAGCTCATCTAAAATCACCACATCAAAGTCTCCGCTATGCAAAACTGCGGCTACTTCATTCAGTCCTGCACGAGCTAATTCCACGTCCTTCTCCTCGGGCCGACGGTGAATGAAGCAGTCCGACCCAAATTGCTTGATGACGATCCCGGGGAGAAACTCAGCACAACGCGCCTCGTTGTAGACCATACCTTTGACAAATTGACCTACAAAAACCGTTCTGCCGGACATGACTGCTCTAAGTGCCATGCCAAAGGCTGCGGTTGTTTTTCCCTGACCGTTTCCCGTATACAGATGAATGTATCCTTTTTCCATGAGGGGCTCCCTGTTAGTTTCAGAATTATGCCATCATCCACGAAATAAAATGTAAGCATTATTGTTGAGCAGTATTTGTTGTTAAGTCTTAAGTCCAAAAGGGATCTCATTTAGTTCAGCAACAAACACAACTTCGGTCGGTCCAATCAAATCAACTGATAAAACGGTTTCGTTTAGCCACCGGCTTTCGATAAACAATTCTCCACCCGGAACTGTGAAATGGATTTTGGTGTGACGCAGATCCGGCTGATCATTTTGAACTGCCAAGGCCACAGCGGCACTGCCGGTTCCACATGCCATGGTAAAATCTTCCACCCCGCGCTCAAACGTTTTTTCTAAATAGTGACCTCTATCCAAAGATTGGTAAAAGTTGACATTCGCTCCATGAGGCAAGTCGGGATGATTGCGTAAATAGTGTCCCATTTTGTATAGTTTGGCTTGACTGATCGTAGCTAAATCATTCAGTTCAACACATAGATGAGGAACTCCGGGGTTTCCCAGTTCAACATAATGAGACGCAATTTCTGTATCTTCGAAATCAATCGTTGTTTTCACGATCAGTGACGGGTTGGGAAGTCGGATCCAGTAATTCGTGTCATCGATTCGCTTGGCTTCAACCGGTCCCGCCAATGTTTCGATGGTCATTTCCTGATTGACCAATCCCTGTTCATAAGCAAACCGGGCCAGACACCGGGCACCATTACCACACATTTCAGCTCGACTACCGTCAGAATTATAGAAAACCATACGGATATCCCCTTCAGCCAGAGGTTTGTCCGCCAAAATCAGACCGTCAGCCCCTACCGATAGTCGTCTGGAACACAAGGATCGAGCTAATTCGGGCAGAACATCTTCACCTAATTGCTGGGTGAAATTGTTGATCAGGATGAAATCATTCCCGGCGCCGTGCATTTTGGTTATCTTCATAGCCCGCTCACGATGTCGGGGACAAGATCATACTGCCTCAAGTCGGCCAGACTCTGCCGGCGGATCATCAGCTCGGATTTCCCTTGGTAGACCAATACTACCGCCGGTACCGGGAGCTTGTTATAATTACTGGCCATCGAATAACCATAGGCGCCGGTAGAAAAGACTGCCAGAATATCATTAATTTCAGGTGAGGGGAGCAACGCGTCTTTGATGATGATATCGCCGGATTCACAAATCTTTCCGGTAATGGTTACTTCAGTATCTGCCTGTTCGTCGGCTCGATTGGCCAGAATAGCTTCATATTTGGCTTGGTATAACGCCGGTCGAATGTTATCATTCATTCCACCATCAACACAGGCATAGTATCTAAGGCCTTCGATATCCTTCAGGATACCTACAGTATACAGAGTTGTACCGGCTTCACCGACAATGCTTCGTCCGGGTTCAGTGACCAATTCCGGTAATGGCCAGTTTCTGTCATGATAAAAACCGGTGATTTTATCGATGATCGGGTTTAAAAAGAAACTGAAAGCTTTGCGATTATCTTGATCGGTATATCGAATCCCGAAACCACCACCAATGTTCATCTCTGTTGGAATAAAACCGGTATCTTGATAAAGCTGATCTAAAAAAGGAAAAACCAGATCTAACGAATCGAGATAAACTTTGTTTTGATCTAATTGAGATCCGATATGAAAGTGAAAGCCGAGCAAATCTACCCATTCGTCTGACAGTGCCTGCTCAATCGTCTGGCTTAGTTCCGGTGCATCGAGCGGAAAACCAAATTTAGAGTCTTTCTTTCCTGTCACGATATAGTCATGAGAATCGGCGGCAACACCCGGTGTTAAACGAATCAGAACGGATACTTTTTGTTGTTGTTTCCGGGCCATTTGACAAATACGTTCGATTTCCTGATACCCATCGACAATGATACGCCCGATCCCGGATTCGATCGCCATTTCAAGCTCCCAATCAAGCTTATTGTTTCCATTGAACTCGATTTTTTCAGCTGGGAAGGCAGTAGCTAATGCCGTTTCAAGTTCACCTCCGGAAACCACATCCAAACACAGATCCAACTTATCCAGGATTTTTACCATGCCCATACTTAAGAATGCCTTCGCAGCGTAAGCAATTCGAGATTTGGGATAAGCCCTCAGGGCATGTTTCATTTCATCAACACGCTCAATAATCGAGCTGAGTGATAGAACATAAAGGGGTGTATCGTATTGCCTGGCCAGATCGACAGTATCACATCCATCAATGAACAAGTGTCCGTTTCGAATATCCATATTGACTCCTACAATGCAGCTTGTTTGGTTTTGGGAAATAATCATTCCAAGCTACCAGTCTGAAAAACATGTTGCCGGTAGATGATGGTCGGTTATCATCGAATATCATAAACCGGGCAGGCTGGTGATTGGTTTCTGTCATTAGTTTATCATAATAAGATGATACCAATCATCTGATCGATTTCATATTATTCAATTAGAATGTGTGGGTAGTACTGATTGACGCAGTCAGAGATGAGTAAATAAGAAATGAAACGATTTCATCACCGGATAAGAAATCATAAAACTCAACCCAAGAAGTGAGGTGATGACGATGCTGTTTAATAACAGGAAACAAGCAGGGACCAAACTAGCTGACGCACTGGATAAGTTTAAGGACGAGCAAGTTGTCGTGTTTGCATTACCTAGAGGCGGTGTTGTGTTGGGTGTTGAGATAGCAAAAAAACTGCATGCTCCGCTGGATCTTGTCATTACGAAGAAAATAGGACACCCGATGAACCCGGAGTATGCCATATGTGCTGTAGCGGAAGAGGGGGAACCACTGTGTAATCCGTCGGAAGTTGCCCGGATCGACTCAGGATGGCTTGATAGTGAAGTGGAGCGAATCAGGCAGGAGATCAAACGGCGCAGACAACATTACTTTGGAAAAATCAAACAACAAAACATCGAAGGCAAGACGGCAATCATCGTAGATGACGGAATTGCGACCGGATTTACTATGATGGCAGCCATTAAAGAGATAACAATGCGCAAACCGAAACAGGTCGTGGTGGCAGTACCCGTGACGCCATATGATACGGCGAAAAAATTGAAGTCGATGGCTGATGAGTTGGTTTCACTTCATATCGAGCGCCATTACTTAGGCGCGGTCGGAGCGTATTATATTGATTTCAGGCAGGTAGAGGACAATGAAGTGATGGCGCTTCTAAAATCGGTTAACAATGCGCCTTGAACCCTCAAATGGAGAGAACTGCTGATTAATCTAATCAGCAGCTTTTTTGATTAAAATGACACATATAAT
>JAAZLX010000018.1 GCA_012799095.1 Tissierellia bacterium | reverse complement strand
TCCAATGGGGCTGATTTGGTCGAACGGGATGTTTTTTTTGTCTTTTTGATGATTCCCTGATTGATCAGGACTTGTTCAAATTCTTCGACCTCACTCGTCTGTGTAATATTTTCCAAATCATAAAGCAACTGCTCCAATGTAGTCTTTTCTTTTCTGGCCAGCGCTTGCTGTTGTAAAACAGATTTACTTCCACGAATCATCTTTTGATAGCGTTCATACAATGCCTGAGCATTCTGAGTGGCTGTTTGTGATGGATCGAGTTCGATCTGAATTGGTTGATTGGAAAAGTCATAGCCTTCAAAGACGGATTGTCTCGGTTTGATGGAGTACAAATTGGCATATAAGATATCTGCCTGTTGTTTATATATTTCTGCCTGAGCGTATTCGCGGGCAGTTTCTGCCAGACGATGGAGCTTATCCTCAACTTGTTTCAACCGAGAGTTGATCAACTGCCGGTAGTTTGCGATCTGAGATGTTTTGGAATGATCGGGTTGCTGGGCGTAGTACATATTCATCGCATGAAAAATGTCTTCCGTTTCAACTAAAGCAAGTTCATCATTTGTAAAGATATGATAGTCACGATAGCGATCATCTGCAACATAGATGCTGGGCCGGTCACTGTTTAAGATCCAGCGACTGACATCGGCAATGGAACCCTGCTTGATTTCTGTTGGAAGTATCCGCAACAGTGCCCTGGTGAAACCCTTGTATTCCAAGGCATTTGTGAAATCATCATCTGCATCAAACGGATCGCGTTTTCTCGCTGCAAACGGTGAATAGGGCATGCCCATCTCGATGGGATGCTGTTCCAGATCTGAGAATTTTAGAGCTTGTATGATCAGACCATCAGGTCCGACTAATATTGCATTCGCATGACGTCCCATCATTTCAAGGTAGAGTATCAGTTCTACCGGTTCCATGATGCTGTTGAGATTGCCGAAGCGCATTTCGACCGTTCGATCAAAATCGATTTGTCTTACCGAAAGAAGACGGGCACCACTGAGGTGCTTTCTCATACCGGTATAAAGTCCCGTTACCAGTGATTGATCGACCGGACGGTCCGGTCTGAGGCTGATGTGGTAGGACTGGGGACTCATATCAATGACCAGATATTCTTTCGTGCCGAATTTTATTGCAAAGCGATCTTTGGCTAATAAGCTGATACGCTGAACCCTGCGATTCAGGATGCGCGCCTCTAACTCGGCGCAGACTTTTTCTATAACAAAACTATCAAACATTGTTTTTCTCCTGTGACCATACTAACATATGCACGAATGATTGGAAAAGGATACCCGCTGTGATATAATAACTGCAACCACATATGTATTCGTCTCCATGGAAGCTAGTGAAAATCTAGCACGGTCCGGCCACTGTAAGTCATTTTTGACAAGTCAGATACATGGGAATACACGCGCAAACTCACTGGGTCATGAGGATGTATCAACTCTTTTCCTTGTGAAAAGATTTTTTCTTTTTGACAACCAGGAGACACAAGGAGGAATTGTGAAAAAAATCAGTTTGTTACTCGTACTCGTATTACTGCTCTCAGCCTGTGGACCGATCGAATCGACCGATGCTGAATCAAAGCTAACAATCGTCAGTATGGCACCCAATATCACAGAAATACTGTATGCGATTGATTTGGGCGACAGCATTGTCGGGCGAACCGATTATGATACTTATCCGGCCGAGGTAGAGCAGGTCGAATCGATCGGGGCTCCGATGGAACCTGACGTTGAAAAAATTATTGGCCTGCAACCGGATTATGTAGTTTATGTCTATCCCAATCCTGATCTGTATTCCAAGATCGAAGAGGCCGGTATTGAGACCGTTCAGTTTGAGGAAGTCGCTACCGTCGATGAAATCTATGGTCTGATCGAACAGGTTGGTGCCACCTTTGGACAAGAAGACAAAGCCAAACAAGTCGCAACCGAGCTCAAGAACCAAATCACGGCTGTGGCAGAAAAAGTCGCTCAAGCCGACCCGGTTTCTGTCTATTATGTAGTAGGCTTTGGCTCAGACGGTGATTTCACAGCCACTGGTGATACCTTTATTCACCAGCTCGTGACGATGGCCGGAGGAGATAATATAGCCAAAGATGCTACCGGCTGGAGCTATAATCTGGAAAGTCTCATTTCAGCCGATCCTTCAGTCATCATTACGTCAAATAAATGGGATATGAAACAGAATTTTATTAACGCCGACAACTATGCTCAGCTGACTGCAGTCAAACAAGATAAGGTGTATGAAATCGATGGTGACCTGGTGGAATTTCAGGGACCCCGGATTGCTCAGGGTATTGAAGCGTTGGCCAAGATCCTTCACCCGGATCTCTTTCAATAATGGTTTCTGTAAAACGGAAGAAACAGACCGGCAGCTGGATGATCGTCGGACTGTTCTTCCTGGTTTTTATGGCATCATTGTTGATCGGCTCAGAACGAATTCCGATCAATCAACTATTGGCCATGGTAGGTCTGCATGATGAACCGGTCAATCCGGTGTATTATCAGATCCTGGTCCAGCTTCGTCTGCCGAGGGCATTGGCTGCCGGATTGATCGGCATGGCGCTGGCTAATTCAGGTGTGGTCTTTCAAACTTGTTTTCGAAACCCATTAGCTGATCCCTATATGCTAGGGATCTCGTCCGGAGCAGCCCTGGGAGCCAGTATCAGTTTTGTGATTCCCGGCCTTGGTCCGGCCTGGACCGGACTGTTTGCCTTTGTCGGTGCGCTTGGAGCATTGGCGTTTATTTATACCATCGGTTGGATGAACGGAAAGCTGGATAGTACCGTATTGATCCTGAGTGGTATCGCAGTCGGCTTCTTTTTATCTGCTGTGGTATCTCTGCTGGCCGCGCTTCATCAGGAAAGAATGGAACAGATCATCTTTTGGACCATGGGAAGCTTAAATGCCATCCGGTTCTCCCAGGTCAGGATGATCATCATCCCTGTTCTGGCCAGCCTGATGATTTTCTTTTATCATTGGAAAGATCTCAATTTGATGGTATTGGGTGAAGAAGGTGCCATCACTACCGGAACCAATGCACCTCGGGTGTCTAAGATTTTACTGGTGATTGCTTCTCTGAGCACAGCCTTTGTCGTGTCGGTCAGCGGGATCATCGGCTTTGTCGGATTGGTCATTCCGCATTTGGTCCGACTTGCCATCGGGCCGAATCATCGCAGTCTTCTACCGATATCCGCATTTGCCGGTGCCACCTTTTTGATGCTGTCCGACGTCATCGCCCGCACGATCGTTGCCCCACGCCAACTCCCGATTGGTATAATCACTGCATTTCTGGGTTCTCCTTATTTTATTTACCTGATCATTGGTCTTAAGCGGAGGCAGTCATGATCCATATTCGAGATGTTGTCTTTCGCTATCAGACAGATGATTTTTCGCTCAAACATATCTCTATGGATATTCATCAGGGAGAACGGGTCAGTATTGTCGGACCGAACGGTTCGGGCAAGACCACTTTGATGAAGGTTATGTTGGGCATACTGGAAACGACGGGTAAGGTTCGAATGGTTGAAAAATCCTTGGATGAATACACAACCAAAGAACGAGCCAGAATTCTGTCGTATATGCCTCAGTTTCAAGCACTCAGTCATTCTCTCACCGTCAGAGAATACGTCGAGCTTGGGCGTTATCCCCATACCGAACGTTTTCGGGATCTATCGCCCCGGGACCATCAAAAAGTGCTTGAAATGATGGAGTTGACTCACCTGACTTCTTATGCTGATCGACCGCTCGAGTCTTTGAGCGGGGGAGAACGACAACGGGTATTTTTGGCCAAAGCATTGGTCCAGGATCCGAAAATCCTATTTTTGGATGAACCGATCACCTACCTGGATATGAGCCAGCAATTGGCTATGCTAAAAATAGTGAAAGAATATTGCGAAAATAAAAATATTTCGGTGGTTGCTATTATGCACGATTTGAACTTAGCACTCAATTTTTCGCACAAAATAGCCCTTTTATCGCATGGCAGTCTAGTCGATTATGGTCCTCCGAAACAGGTTTTGACCCCGAAGAATATCGAAAACATATTCGGAACCAGAGTGAGTTTCATTGATATTCCAGGGTCCGAGGCCGCTTATATCGTACCGGAGTTGACATTCTAAAATTAATCATCTATACTTCCGTTGCAAGGAGGTTCGGATGAAACGAACAATAAACCGCTTCCTGCCGGGGGCACTTTTAGTCATTTTGACTATAGCTCTGGTAATCACAGCGGGACAAAGAAACATCTCCTTCTCAGACATCAAGCTGTTTGTTGATGGAGAAGAGGTGGAAGTTCATACGGATGCCGACACCGTAAAAGACGTGTTACACGACAACAGCGTAATATTGAATGCCCATGACAAGGTTAATTATGACCTCGATCAAGAAATCATAGATGGTATGAACATTGAAGTTTCGCGAGCGGTTGAAGTGACCGTCGTCGAAGGGGATAGACATTCACTCGTTAAAACACACGATAAAACTGTGGCAGACGTATTGGACAAACTGAATACAACAATTTCTGACCAGGATCTGGTCGAACCGGCCCGGGAAACTGCAATTGAAGCCGACATGGTTATCACAATCAAAAAGGTAACTGTTCGCGACCAAAGTGTCACAAAAGCCCTGGCCTTTACTTCCGAAACGATCGAGGATGACCAACTTCCTTACGGACAGGTCAAACCGGTTCGTCCCGGACAGGATGGAATGATCGAAACCGTGATTCGGGAAACATTGATCGATGGCGAAGTCTTCAGTCACGAAATCGTCGATCAACAAGTCGTACAGCGTCCGGTGAGCGAAGTATTTGCTTATGGAACGTATGTCGAACCTGTTATCGTATCTCGGGCAGAAACTGAAGCTGCCGCTCCGGCCGCTCCGGCTTCACCGGTAGTACCGGCTCCAACAGCTCCGGCCGCACCGGCTGAAACTGCACCTGAAGAAACCGGAACTGCGGAACCAGCTCCGGTCGTCGAAGAACCGCAGGGCATAGTGATGTATATGACAGCTACAGCCTACAATGATGTTGGTATTACTTTTTCCGGAATTCCCAGTGGACCTGGAAAGGTTGCCGTCGACCCGAATGTCATACCGCTCGGTACCAGATTGCTGATCGAAAGTGTTGATGGCTGGCCCAGTTATGGTGAAGCAGTCGCTGCTGATACCGGTGGTGCCGTTATCGGAAACATTATTGACTTATGGTATGCCGATTATCAAACCTGCATCAATTTTGGCCGAAGAACCGTCAAAGTAACCATTCTACCGTAAAACATTTAATGTACACTTTTTCTGAGGAACAAGCTGAGCTTGTTCCTCTTGACATTTTTCGAAAAACGTGTAAACTCAGTAAGGAAATACTTACAGAAGGGAAAATGTATATGAAAAAGATTATTGCACTACTCGTGCTTGTTCTGATGGTTACGGTTGCCTGTACACCGAGCGAATCAGAACCGGCCACCCCGGAGACCGGCTATGCTGATGGTAAATACTTTGCCATGGCCGATGAATTTGATCCGGATTCAGGATGGAAAGAAACTGTTCAACTCGAAGTCAAAGACGGCAAGATCGTCGATGTTGTTTGGAATGCAGTCAGCAACCAACTCGGTATTGACAAACTGACCGCCGTTTCTGCAGGAAAATACCCAATGGTACAAGCCGGTGGAGCCCAAGCTGAATGGGATGAACAAGCCAAAAAAGCTCAGGATTACCTGATCGAAGTCCAAGATCCGACAAGTGTCACATTAGACGATGAAGGTCGCAGCGACGCCATCGCCGGTGTATCGATCCATGTCAATGGATTATTTGATCTGGCTAAAAAAGCACTAGATGCCGGAGTAGCTACCCCTGGTCCGTTCGAAGATGGAACCTATCACCAGGAAGCAGCTGAGTTTGCTGACAGTGGCTGGAAAGAATTTGTTGATTTTGTCGTAATGAACGGCAATATCGTTACTGCCAAATGGAACGCAATCAACGAAGAAGATCCGGAACTCGACAAACTGACTGCTGTTGCCGAAGGAAAATACCCGATGGTAGCCAGTGGTGGTGCCCAGGCAGAATGGGATGTCCAAGCCAAAGCCGTGGAAGAATACCTCCTCAGCTCGCAGAATCTCGATATCGAATATTCTAATGACGAAGGTAATACTGATGCTATCAGCGGTGTTTCCATTCACGTCAATGGATTCTACGATCTGATCAAACAAGCTTTGGGACTATAATCATTTCAATAGCGGGGCTTTAGGTCACCTAAAGCCCCTCTTTTTTTCGTTAGGTGGCAACATGAGAAAATTGGGTCTGCTGCTTGCGTTACTCTTGATACTGACTGCCTGCCAGTCAGGTGTTACCGAAAGTAGCCAGCCATATTTAGAAAAAATCGACTATGCCCTCGGCACAGTCGTCCGGATAAAACTTTATGATAATCAATCACCCGAGGTGATCGATCTGATCATGGCACGACTCAATCAAATTGAAGATCGAATGAGTTATACCCGGGAAGGCAGCGATATTTATAAGATCAATCATGCCAATGGTGAACCGGTCCAGATCCACCCGGATACAATGTTCGTTCTCAAGCGAGCTGTTGAATTCAATCACATATCCGGCGGAACATTTGATCCCACGTTGGGTGTATTGATCGACGCCTGGGGGATCGGTAGTGATCGGGCCAGAATTCCTTCCCCGGACGAGATTCGATCCGGACTTCAAACCCTCGGCGTTGATAAAATCAAATTTTTATCGGATGACACTGTTCAAGTCGAGTCGGGGACAGAGCTCGATCTGGGCGCTATTGCCAAGGGCTTTGCTGCTGATGAAGTGGCTCAGATCTGCCATGACAACGATGTCCATTCAGCCATTATCGATTTGGGTGGGAATGTCCTGGCCTTAGGTGATAAGTCAGGTGAAGAATTTCTGATCGGGATCCGTAATCCCAATGCCGGTACCAGTTCATCACTCGGTGTATTACCGGTCAGCGACCTAACGGTAGTCACCAGCGGTGATTATGAGCGCTTCTTTGAAGCCGATGGGAAACGCTATCATCATATCCTTGATTATCAGACCGGTTACCCGGTAGAGTCGGATCTGGCAAGTGTCTCGATCATCACCAATAGTTCGATCGAAGCTGACGGTTATTCGACCTCGGTCTATGCTATGGGTCTAGAAGAGGGCAAAAAATTTATCGATAGTCAAGAAAGTCTCGAGGCTATCTTTGTAACTAAAGATAAACATGTTATAATTTCAGAAGGATTAATCAATATATTCAAATTGACTGATACCAGTTTCACGCTGGTTGAGTGAAAGGAGCATGCATGAAACGAATCATCGTTTTAGGCGGCGGTTATGGAGGGATTCTGGCTGCAAAAAAGCTGGAAAAACAACTTCGCAAACGTGATGATATTCAGATTTCATTGATCGACAAAAATACTTACCACACCATGCTGACCGAATTACATGAAGTCGCCTGTGAACGCGTTCCCGAAGATGCCATCAGGATCAACCTGGAAAGAATCTTTAACCAACGCAAAGTCGATGTCATTCATGACAAAGTTACTGAAGTAGATTACCAGGCTCAAAAGATCATAGGTACTGTCGGGTCATATGACTATGATTATTTGGTAATAGCCTCAGGATCGAGACCGACATTCTTTGGTACACCGGGGGTGCAGGAACATGGACTGACCTTATGGACGTATGAAGATGCAGTCATGATCAAGGATCATATCCGGGAACAATTTCAACAAGCCAGTATTGAACTAGACCCTGTTAAGCGGGCTGCCCATCTGACTTTTGTCATTATCGGCTGTGGCTTTACCGGGATCGAGATGGTAGGCGAGTTGGCTGAATGGAAAGATCGGCTGTGCCGGACATTCTCCATCGACGAGTCCGATGTCAAGATCCATGTCGCGGATATGTTGCCTAAGGTCCTACCGATCTTTGATGATAAAGTAAGCGATAAAGCTCATAAATATCTCTTAAAACAAAATATCGATGTCATTTTGGGCGCAAAAATCGTTGAAGTGACCGAAAACGAAGTCCGTTTTGACGGTCGTGATAATATTTCGACCTACACAGCGATCTGGGCTGCCGGGATCGAAGGATCGGATATCATGGCTTCGGCCTCCTTACAAAAGCAAGGACGAAACCGGGTCCATACCAACAAATATCTCCAGTCACTCGATCACGACAATGTGTTCGCAGTCGGTGACAATATTTTCTACATTCCTGAAGGACAGGAACGTCCGGTACCCCAAATGGTCGAAAACGCTGAACACTCAGCAGACACAGTGGCCAACAATATTATCGCCACGCTCGACAACAAAGAGATGGAAGAGTACAAACCTGAGTTCCACGGAGCTATGGTCTGTATCGGCGGCCGCTACGGCGTAGCTCAGCTTGAATTTGGTGACAAAAAGTATCACCTGTCCGGATTTTTTGCCATGTTCGTCAAGCACTTCATCAATATCGTCTACTTCCTGCAAGTAGCCGGCCTGAACAAAGTCTGGACGTACCTGTTGCATGAAATCTTCCACATTGAGGACCGTCGTTCCTTTGTCGGTGGATTCTTTTCCAAGCGTTCGCCCAATTTCCTACTGTTACCGTTACGATTATTCCTCGGTATCAAATGGCTGCTCTCCGGACTGGATAAATTACCTCAAGTCCTGGAAAACCCGAAAGATATCTTCCTGATCCCGGCCTCGCCATTGATGGCAGCCGCTTCGGGAGCAAGTGAAGTCGCAGAAGGGGCAACAGAGTGGGGCGAAGCCCTCCCGGTACCAGGCTTCTTACAATCGATCACCAACTGGTTTATGGATCTGATGTTCTACAACAGTGATGGCAGCTTCACTTGGCTGGCTCCGATATTCCAGACCTTCATGGTTGTTGCTGAAGTCGTCATCGGTATCATGCTGATCGTCGGTCTGTTTACCTTTATTGCTTCGGCCATCAGCATTGTACTTTCCGGTATGATCTATGTATCGGGCATGGCTAACGCAGAGATGCTCTGGTTTGTTGTCGCATCGGTCGCCACATTATTTGGTTCCGGTTCGACCTTCGGACTCGACTACTGGGTGGTCCCGTGGCTCAAGAAACAATGGCGTAAATTGGGCTTTGTCCAAAAATGGTATTTGTTTACTGACCGGGTCAAAGGTTGGTAGTATGACTGTTTTTCAAAGGTATTCTGACGATCTGGATACCATTGATCAAAACTTAATTGGCTATTTAAAATCAGGGGACCGTTATCTTAACGGTTCTCTTGATTATCTTCAGACGATGCGGGGAAAAATGCTTCGCCCGTTACTTTCCTTGATCGGATCAGAGATTGCCGGAGCAAAACGTGATCTGATGAACGCCACAGCTCTGGAAATGCTCCATATCGGCACATTGATCCATGATGATGTCGTCGACGAATCAAAGCTTCGTCGGGGTAAGGAATCGATCCAAAGCAAATATTCGAAAGAATATGCCATCTATATGGGTGATTATCTTTTCAGTTCACTTTTCGTCTATCTGTCGGCCAGTCAAATCGATCACCAATCTTTAGTTGCTCTGGCTAAACTGATGCAACAGATATGTCTGGCTGAAATGAAACAGTGGCATCATCGCCACAACTTGGATCAAACGGTTCGGGAATATCTCAGGATCATTTCGGGCAAGACTGCCGGTCTGTTTTCGCTGGCCTTGGGCAGTGGGGCAGAAGACATAGAGCTTAAGCAAAAGCTGCATCGAATCGGCTATCATCTGGGTATGGCATTTCAGATCCAAGATGATTTGTTGGATTTCGAAGGTGATGAATCACTCGTCGGCAAGGAATTACAAAAGGATCTGCTAATTGGGAACTATAGTCTTCCGATACTGTATGCTTTAGAAGCCGAACCGAAGATGCGACAATTGCTTTGTGTTGAAACCGATCTTTCGAGTGATATTCAGGCATTGGTGTTTTCCAGTTCAGCCTACAAACGGACGCGGAAACTGCTCGATTTATACTTTATGAAGATCGACCATGGTATCCAGGCGTTGGAAGACAATCAAGGCCGGCGTGATCTGGTCGAGTTGGTAGAAACACTGCGTTCCAGGACATATTGATGAATTTGAAACAATTTTTTCGTTTCGTTGAAATCCAAACTAAAGTCGCCAGTCAGTTTCCACTGATCCTGGGAAGTTTGTTCTGCGTCTATCAGTATGGCAGGTTTGATTGGCTTGCTTTTGGCTTATTTTTCACGGCTCTGTTGAGCTTGGATATGTTTACTACCGGATTGAATAATTTATTCGATGCCAGACGTAATCGTTATCAATTTGAGAACAAACGGGATTATCATAATGTTCTACTCAGAGACGACCTGCCGTTCAAATGGGCAGAGATGATACTGCTTGTATTATTGGTGATCGTTTTGATCACCGGCCTTGGCTTGGTGTTTCAGACAGACCTGATCGTACTGGCCCTTGGAATGATCAGCTTCGGGATCGCATTGATTTATTCCTATGGCCCGGTACCGATCAATCACACTCCCTTCGGCGAGATCCTCAGCGGTTTTACCATGGGAGGGCTGATCACCTTTTTAGCCGTGTACATTCACACTCACCATCTGGGCTGGGTCGGTCTGCAGGGTGATTATTTGCAACTGAACCTGCGGGAGATCCTTCGAATCGGTCTGGTCGGAATGCCTTTGATCCTTTCCACTGCCAATATTATGTTGGCCAACAACATGTCGGACTTACATGAAGATCGACAAAACGGTCGCTTTACTCTGCCACATTATATTGGTCTTGATCACAGCAAACGCTTATTCAGTTTCAATTACCTGCTAATCTATCTGGTCATCACGATCCTGGTCATTACCCAAGTGCTTCCCTGGACTTGTCTGATTGTATT
>JAAZLX010000120.1 GCA_012799095.1 Tissierellia bacterium | reverse complement strand
ATGAAAAAAAGTGTCGAAGCGACTTATACTAAACAAGTGTTGACACAGTTGGGCGGGTTTGCCGGATTATTTGAATTACCGACCGGTTATACGAATCCGGTTTTGGTCTCGGGTACTGATGGCGTTGGAACCAAATTACTACTTTTACAGGCATTGGACCAGATGAGTGATATCGGGCAGGATCTGGTCGCTATGTGTGTCAATGACATCATGTGCCAAGGCGGGAAGCCGTTATTCTTTCTGGATTATATGGCTGCCGGCCAGCTAGATCCGGTAAAAACTGCCGAAGTAGTAGACAGCATAGCCCGGGCCTGCCGTCTGGTGGATTGTGCCTTGATCGGGGGAGAGACAGCCGAAATGCCGGGCCTTTATCAAACAGGTGAGTTTGATTTAGCCGGGTTTTGTGTTGGGCTGGTCGATAAAAAAGACATCATCACCGGGCAGGAAATCGTCGAAGGAGATATCTTATTGGGTTTGACCAGCAGTGGTTTCCATTCCAATGGATATTCTTTGCTGAGAAAATTGTTTTTAGAACTCTATCCTGAAAGATTAACTGTTTATGCCGACCGATTGATCCAACCGACCAGCTTGTATGTGAAGCCTGTTCAGGCGGCCATGCAGGCAGGTCAGGTCAAGGGAGCCGCCCATATCACAGGCGGCGGTTTTTACGAAAACATACCCAGAATGTTGCCGGATGGGCTGGCCTTTGAGATCGACACCGCCAGTTGGCCGGCTGATCCCATGTTTGATGAAGTTGTTGCTTTGGCCGAACTGGACCAAGAGGAAAGCTTCAGTACCTTTAACATGGGCATCGGGATGGTCCTGGCCGTTTCACCGGAACAAGCAGATGCCATAATTCAGGCAATACAACAAACGGGTCAGTCGGTCTACCGGATTGGAAGCGTCATCGTGGGATCTGAGGGAATTCTTACATGAAACAAATCGTCATATTTGCCTCCGGCAGCGGTTCGACCTTTGAATATCTTGTACAACATGCCGCTGACGTGTACTCGGTAGCAGGTATGTTTTGCGATCGAGCTCATGCCGGTGTCATATCCCGTGCCCGTCGACTGAACGTCCCGTATTACATCGTAGACAATAGGAACAAATGGCAGAAATCGCTGGACCAACTCCAACCGGACTTGATCGTCCTGGCCGGTTATCTGAAGTTATTGCCGCACAATATCATATCACGCTTTCAGGTGATAAACACTCACCCGGCACTATTGCCATCATATGGAGGAAAAGGCTTTTATGGTGACCGAGTGCACCAGGCTGTTTTACATGCCGGAGAGACGGTTTCCGGGGTAACGATCCACCGAGTCGATCGGGAATATGACCGGGGCGAGATCCTGGTACAACAGTCTGTTCCGGTCCATCCGGATGACACGGTAATACGCTTAGCAGGCAGAGTACAGGCTGTGGAAAAACCATTACTTTTTGAAACCATTAAACAATTATTGGAGGCACAATGAGAGCACTGCTGAGTGTGTCAGACAAAACAGGTATTATCGAGTTGGCGGCGTATCTGAGCGACGCCGGGTATGAATTGATCAGTTCAGGCGGGACATATAATCACCTGAAGCAAGCCGGATTATCGGTACGACAAGTATCCGATGTCACCGGGGTAAGTGAGTTTTTGGGCGGTCGAGTAAAAACCCTACATCCCAGTATCCATGGTGGGATCCTGGCCCGGCGCGGATCGACACAGGATATGACGGAACTGGCCCAACTCGGCATTCAAGCGATCGATCTGGTGGTGGTCGATCTGTATCCTTTCAGCGCCGGTTTGACCAGGGGATTGCCATTGGAAGAGCAAGTCGAATTGATCGATATTGGAGGACCAACCATGCT
>JAAZLX010000119.1 GCA_012799095.1 Tissierellia bacterium | reverse complement strand
TGATATCACCCATGTTCTCATCCGGAACGGTGATTTCCAGTTTCATGATCGGCTCAAGTAATATCGGATTGGCTTTGGGCACACCGAGCTTAAAGGCTAAGCTGGCGGCAATTTTAAATGCCATTTCAGATGAGTCAACCGAATGGTAGGAACCATCGAGCAGTGTAGCTTTGATATTGACCACCGGATAACCTGCCAGCGGTCCATGCAGGAGCGATTCTTCCAGACCCTTTTGAACAGCAGGGAAATAAGCTTTGGGAACGCTTCCGCCAAATATCTTTTCTTCAAACACAAAGCCGTCCGGGGAGGGCTCAAACTTAATATGAACATCACCGAACTGTCCGGCTCCGCCTGATTGTTTCTTGTGGCGACCTTGAACAGTAGCTTCACCTTTTACTGTTTCGCGATAGGCGATTTTTTGAGGAATGACTTCAACATCAACATCAAACATATCTTTCAGTTTATTGGCGATGACTGCCAGCTGCATTGTACCCTGGGCACCGAGCAATAATTGGCCTGTTTCATTGTTACGTGAGACCGAGAAAGACGGATCTTCTTCATTCAGACGAGTCAGAGAAGAACCGATTTTTTCCTCATCACCTTTGGCTTTGGGTTCAATCGCTTTATACAGTCCCGGCTTGGGGAATTTGATTCCGGGATATTCGATCGGATTTGCTTTGTCACTTAAGGTGTCTCCCGACTGAGTGACTGTCAGTTTAGTTACTGCTCCGATATCACCGGCGGTGACCGAATCGACTTCGATCTGTTTTTTTCCACACAGAGTAAACAGGTTTCCGATCTTCTCAGTGTGATCTTTATTGACGTTTAGGACTTCCATATCCTTTTTCAATGTTCCGGACATAACTCTGAACAATGAGATTTTACCGACAAACGGGTCGATCATGGTTTTAAAGACTAAGGCACTGAACGGTTCATCTTTATCGACTTTGCGCTCAACTTTAGTTTCCGGATCGCCCGGTTTGTGGCCTTGGACCGTTTCATTATCTGCCGGCATAGGCAGATAGTCGATGATCATATTGAGCAGTGTATGGACGCCGATGCTCTTGGTGGCGGCACCAACAATGACCGGTACAATATCGCCCGCCAAGACGCCGGCTCGAAGACCTTGCTGGATTTCTTCTTTAGTGAATTCTTCACCTTCAAAGTATTTTTCCATCATTTCTTCATTGCTCTCTGCCACACTCTCGATCAATAGATCGCGCAGCGGATCGATCTTTGCAATATACTGCTCCGGGATCTCGACATCTTCACACATCTTGCCGTTATATTTGCGGCCAACCATGTCGACCACGTTGACAAAGCCTTCAAAATCATCACCATCTCCCATTGGCAAGACAAAGGGAGCGATTTTTTTGCCGAACTTGTCTTTCAAGCTGCGGATCAAATTGACATAGTTGATATTTTCCTTGTCCATCTTATTGATATAGATCAATCGGGGCAGATTTCGTTTTTGCGTATAGCCCCAGGCTTTTTCTGTACCGACCTCAATACCACTGCCGGCGTCGATCACCAACACGGCACCACCGGCAACTCGCAGAGCACTGAATGCTTCTCCGACAAAGTCAAAATAGCCCGGTGTATCCAGGAAATTAATCTTGTGATCACGCCACTCCACCGGAATCAAGCTGGTGCTGAGCGAGAACTTACGATTCGCTTCTTCCTTGGTGAAATCAGATACAGTATTGCCTTCTTCTACCTTTCCAATCCGGCTGGTTTGTCCCAGATTGAAAAGGATCGACTCCATCAAGGTGGTTTTACCACTGTTTCCGTGACCCAACAACACGATATTGCGGATCTTGTCTTTTGGGTAGGTCTTCATCTACAGTCCTCCTAAACATTCATATAACAATATTATAGCACTGTTAAGAAGCGTTTCAAAATCGTTTTGACAATGCACCAATCAATTGTCTGAGCATTTGAGGAAGCCATTTTTGATTTCATAAAAAATGCCGGTGAGATGCATCTCACCGGCCAGAGGCAGGATTTTCTGATTATCTTACCGGACAAATGCCATTATCACAGCTGGCATCACCGATATCAAATTGAGTTTCTGTCACTTCGTATTTCGAAATCAACGAAGGTCGGAATGGCTTCATTTCGTTCGTCCGACGTTCATACTCTTCTTCGTCGATCGATTCATAGGGCAGCATCTCATAGAAACTGTCATCAAGTGACAGGAAACTGATGGCTACGATCTCATCCCAGTTCTGCCAGACCCACTCTTCCACTTCGTCCCATTCATGATCACGGACATGGATCGTAATGGAGGCATTGTGGTCAACATAGTTGTCCATGAAGAGTTTGTAGTTCTCCAATTGTTCGATCGCTGAGACATCATACTTGGTTTTGCCCTCCGGTGCTTTGACCGGAAATTCCAATACCTTGGTGGTACAAGTATCCGGATCTTGTCCGACTTCCGGATATACCGGATATCCCAGTTCTTCACACACCTTGACCAGCGGATCGGCCGCGTTGATACGAACACGGCGGATATAGTATGGCGAGTGCGAATAGTGGATGCCACTCGAGACGGTCGGCAGCTGGCTCAAGGTGCCTTCCGGTTTGACGGTAGTTACCAGAAGCGGCACATTGTCGCCGATTTCCAAAGCATAGCTTTCGGCTTCGTTATTCGCTACCTGACGCAACTTCCTGAGCAATTTTGCTTGTTCTTCATAACTCATGTCAGTGGCATTGACCATATCCTGCCACCCCGTCAGCGATGTCCCGATCAGGTTGTCGCGATCGTGCACCTGGTTCCAGTGAGACAATTCCAGTTCGACCTGGGTCATTCTAAAGCCTGCCCGCGCGCTCAGACGCTGAGCATACAGCAGACCCTGTTCATCCAGTGTGCCGTCCTGATCGACAAAGGCAGCCACATTGATGGTCGTTAGATTACATAGACCTTTGCTGTCCAGTAGGATCTCAGCACATGGATTGACACCTTGAAAGTTTGGACGCCGTTTTTCACCGGCTTCAGCATTCACCCAGCCCGGCTCACCGGAATAGCGCATCTGTTCGATCTGCCACTTGAGCTGTTCCCGGCTCGGCTTCGAGGTATAGAAAATCGAGTTGTTTGACATCTGTCGATGCAACAGTTCCTTATCGACGATCCATTGGCCGTCGATCTGCTTGTAAAGATTGCTTTTGGCTTCGATGCTCTCACGGTCATTCTGGTCCATCAGGACGATTTCAGCTGTCCGGCGGACACCGCCTACGACGACGTTTTCACCGATAACATTGGCGATATCAAGACAATCGATCGGCCGCAGTGTGATCCAGCGTTTTTCCTGAACATAGCCGGCCTTCTTGATCACCTTGTCGATTTTCATGAACATGTTTTTCAAAGAAGAATGACCGCTGGCAGTACCGCCGAATGTTTTTAACTTTTCCCCCATCGGCCGAACATGATCATAATTGATGATGATGGTCTTAATGTCACGGAAGTCGTTCAGGCTGATCAGATCGAGGAAGTATGCCAGGGATTGTACCCAGCCCTCCTTGGAGTCACCGACAGTTATTTTAACAGTATTGTTGTAGAAAAAGTTGAGCGAGGAATTGTCTTCCCGTTCGTTCATAGCAATGGGCGTATAGTCCTCATGGATCAGTTCGAAATCAGTCCGGATCTTGGGGATTTTCTTAACGTCATCTTTCAGAATTCTTACGCCGACCCCTGAACCGATCATCAATAAATAAAACAGATCTTTGAAGGAACCCAGTGAATCTAGCACTTCAAAGGAGCAGTTGTAATTACTCATGGGATAGTTTTTCGCTACATCGGTGCCACCGACCCAGAATGTCCGGCCACTGAGAAACTGACGCATATGATAAATATTATCAAACAAGCGCTCAGCTTCATCGCGGGTGGTCGGCACCAGCGAGCAGTTGTACTCGACGCTGCGGCGAACGGTCTCCCACCAGTACTCGCGACGTTTTTCTTCCGGGATCCAGCGTGAATACGTCCGATAAAATACAAAGTTTCCCAGCTGATTCATCGGAGAAGGAGCATGTTTATACTGACGGATAAAGTCTTCCGTCAACAGCATGTCTTTTTCAGCCTTTTTACGCAGCGGACGGGTCTTATCCTTTTCACTGCGGTAAATGATGTATTTCTTGGCAGCGTCTTTACGAGGCGACATCATCAGGAGGTCTTCTACCATATCCTGTATGTCATGGACACTTGTCCGAGCAGACGATTTTTGAACTTCTTCTTCGATTTGTCCTGCGATCTGGGCAGCCAATTGACTGTCAGGACCTAAGTCGGTCTCTGCCATAGCTCGCTCAATTGCCCGCTGAATCTTTCCGGCATCGAAATCGACTTCGTTGCCTTCACGTTTGATAACCTTTAACATGATACCTCCAACTCTTTCTACATATTGTATCGTTATAATCTTTTAGGTACCATATATAGTATCAGAGTCTCTTAATAATGCAACTGTCTGCAAAAAAATGCAAAGCCCGATATTTCAAAGCTTTGCCTGGATTGAGTCTAATATTCACCCAACTATTTTTTCAGTTATTTTCAGCCACCGTTCAACTCCCTACGTTTCAACTATCGTTTTGCATCGACAACAACAAAGATAGTCTGCCATAAGGAGAAAACGGAACTGCGAGTTGTGAGCGGCACTACATGAATTTTTTAATTGATTGGTACCGCATAGTAGTAATAGTTTTCGCTGCCTTGACACAAACTGATGACTACCGCTTCCCCTCCGCCGATTCCCCAATAAAACACATCGCCGTTGTCTACGCCATTAGCAAATGTGGCAT
>JAAZLX010000118.1 GCA_012799095.1 Tissierellia bacterium | reverse complement strand
CTTCGGTTTCACTATTGACGATGATATAGTCAAATTCAGACGTATTGACGACCAGAGTCTTGGTTTTGTTGGGGTGTTTATCAACACCGTGAAAATAGCTCGATAGCCGATTGCGTAATCGCTTGGCCTTTCCAACATAAATAATTTTGCCATAGGCATCTTTCATTAAGTAGACACCGGGCTCCTGAGGTACGGTTTTCAGTTGATCCAAAATCGATTGTTTCACTTGGTACATAATATCTTATATTTTAACATAGTCCGGTATAAGGAGAACATGATGACTGCCTTAACGTCAGTTTAAATAAAATAAGAGCAGCTCGACTGCTCTTACCTCTCTCAAACGATACCATGTTATGGCTCGATCGTGATATCTTCATAAACCATAGCCAACATGACCAAATCTTCTGTTGAGGTATTGGTGATGCCGTGCCCCTGACCTGGCAACAGATACGTCATGTCACCGGCTTTGACCGGTATGGATTCATCCGGTGAGGTGTAAAAATCGCCACTTCCCGACACAATATAATAGATTTCACCATCATCGTGATGTTGATGATAACCGAGACTGGAACCGGGTTCAATTCTGACAAAGGCGACAAATGTGACTCCTTCGAGTCGCTCGCCTCCGGTAATTAAAGCTTTGACCCATGAGATCCCCTGACCGCCGCGCAAGCCGATCTTTATTGCTTCCTGACTGCAATCTTTTATCATTGTTCTCTCCCTATCAGCAGAATCCGGTGTTGTTTATTTCCAAGTTGATTTTATCACTGATTGAGTGAGTTTTCCTTAGATTCGAAACAGAAGCGAGATGATATTTTTTAGTCTTTTCCATTCCTGGATACTGTAGTTGTACTCTGGTCGTACAAATGGCATGCGACTTCTGTGTTACCGATATGAAAGTTTGAAGGAAATTGTTTATCACAGATCGGCATGCAATGCGGACATCGGGGATGATAAGGACAACCCGGGGGCACTGAGCTTGCACTGGGCAATTCTTCCTCCATTTCTTCGGTTGTGATTACTTCTTTCTGGACATAAGGAGGTAAAATAGACGAAAGCAGTTTTTTGGTGTAAGGGTGCTTGGGAAAATTGACGACATCTTCCGCCGTACCCAGTTCGACGATCCTTCCCAAGTACATGACCGCGATTCGATCTGAGATATGACGCACCATCGAAATATTGTGGGAGATAAACAACATAGTAATTCTCATTTCGTCTTTCAGTTCCGCCAACAGGTTCATTATCTGGGCCTGGATCGAGACATCGAGAGCGGATATCGGCTCATCACACAGTAGGAAATCCGGTTCACCAAGCAGAGCGCGGGCAATGCTGATACGTTGCCTTTGGCCTCCACTGAAGGCCCGAGGATAGCGTCCAGTCAAACCGGGGTCGATACCAACCCGGGATAAAACCTCTTCTATCCGCCGGTTCTTTTCATGAGTACTTAAAGAAAAGCGCACATTTAACGGTTCTTGCAAAATCTCCAAGATAGTCAAGGTTGGGTTGAAGGATGAATAGGGATCCTGAAAAACGGCCTGAATTTTAGATCGATATTGATCTTTGGTTTGTTTGTCTGCTGTAGACAGATCTTTGCCCTGCCAGAGCAATTTTCCTGATTCAGCTGTATGGATACCGGTAATTATTTTCCCCAAGGTCGATTTTCCGCAACCCGACTCGCCGACAACGCCTAATGTTTCACCCTGATAAATATCTAAATTGATATCTTTCAACGCATAAATCTGTTTTTTGCTCGAAAAAACACCTGATTTACGAACAGAAAACTTTTTTTCAATCCCATGCAATTCAAATAGTTTCATCGTTGCCTCCTTGTTCGACTAACCAACAACGAACCAGGTGATCCTGTTTTATTTCAGTCAATACAGGCATCTTTTGAAAGCATGTGGAAATGCTTTTTGGGCAGCGATCCAAGAAGGGACACAGCTTTGGTTCGGTGGTTGCGATTGCAGGCTGACCCGGTATAGGGACCAGATGACGCCCGTTATTCTCTGATGGCAGTGAGTCCATCAGGCCTTGGGTGTATGGATGCGCCGGATGGGAGAAGACATCGCTGACATTACCCTGTTCCATTATCATACCACCATACATCACGACCATTCGGTGGCAGGTATTTGCTACAACGCCTAGATCATGCGTGATGAGGATAACACTGTTTTGAACTTCTGATTCCATTTGCCGAATCAGCCCCAGAATTTGTTTTTGTATTGTGACATCCAGGGCTGTGGTTGGTTCATCCGCAATTAAAACCCGCGGGGAAAGACTCATTGCCATGGCAATCATTACCCGTTGTCGCATACCGCCGGAAAATTCATGGGGATATTGGTTTAATCGTCGCTTTGCATCAGTGATGCCAACTCTCCGCAACCATAATTCGGCTAGTTCATTCGCTCCTTGCTTGTCCAGATGCAAGTGCCGCTCAATCACCCGGGTCATCTGGTCTGAGATGGTAAACAGGGGATTCAACGATGTCATAGGATCTTGAAAGATCATAGCAATTTCTTTGCCTCGGATCTGTCTCAGGCGATCAGAATTTAATTGGTCTAACCGTTCCTCCCCTAATGCGATCTTTCCACTTATTTGGGCAGTTTCGGGTAGCAGACCCAAAATGGATTTCACCGCGACTGACTTGCCACTTCCGGACTCACCGACAATTCCCAGGATTTCTTGCGAGTATAGCTTAATGCTTAGACCATTTACGGCATAAGTAGTCTCACTATTGCTTACAAAATGAACATGTAGGTCCTCTACGGTCAATATCGGTTTCATTGGGCTTCACCTTCTTTCATCCGATTGCCGATCACATTGAAGCACAGGACAGTAATTACAATCAACATACCAGGAAATACAGCCAAATAGAAATGGCTGCCCAAATACTCCTGGGCTTTTTTTAGCATCGAGCCCCATGAAGCTGTCGGTTGAGTTGCTCCAAGACCCAGATAGCCTAAGGCAGATTCCATCAAAATTGCATTGGCGACTTGAATGGAAGCTGCCACCCAGACGGTGCCGGCAACATTTCGTAATACGTGGATCAGCATAATATTTTTACTCGAATTACCAATCATCTTGGCGTACTGTATATATTCTCTCTCTTTGATTGATATGGTAACACTACGAACCATGCGAGAGATTCCCATCCAACTGAATAACCCGATAATCAGGATGATATTCTGCATGCCGGGTTTCAAATAAGCATTGGCGATCAAGATCAAAAAGAATGAGGGAATACTCATCAACAGATCTACCAGCCGCATCAAAATCGCATCCAGCGTACCGCCGAAATAACCACTGATCACGCCAACCGTGGTACCGACCAAAGTCGAAATCGCCATCGACAATAATCCCACCGTCAAGGTTGCTCGACCGCCATGCAAAATGCGGGCGAAATAGTCCCGGCCTAAATCATCCGTGCCAAATGGGTGACTCCAGGAAGGCGATTGAAGCGAATTGGCTATGTTCGTCTTATATGGATCGGCCGGATAAAGATCTGCTGCAACCGCCCCCATAACCAGGATAAGCAAGGTCACGATTGCTAGTTTGGTGCTGAGAGGTTGTTTGTAAAAGCGTTTCAATAGATACATCAGTCTAGCTCCTGGATCCGTGGATCGATCACACCGTATAGAATATCAGCCAGCAGGCTGCCTAAAATGACTAACCCCGATGCAATCAATGTTGTCGCCATGATCATGGAGTAATCATAGCGTAATACGGCATTGATACCGAGTTGACCTAAACCGGGCCAACCAAAAATTGATTCTGTGATAAACGCTCCAGATAACAATCGGGGCAGGCTCATCCCCACAATGGTGATCAAAGGCAAGAGTGAGTTTCTAAGGACCGACCGAAAATAGATATCGCTTTTCTTTGCCCCATAGGCAATCTCTGTCAGGACATAGTCCTCTTTTAATTCTTCCATCACTCGACTACGAACATACCGGCTGATTATGGCAGTATCCTGAAAGCTGAGAACGATTACCGGCATAATCATATGCTTCAACAGGTCGGTCGTTGTATTCACACCGATCGAACGCATACCAATGCTGGGTAACCAGCCCAGTTTCAATGAAAACAGATACAATAATACCATTGCCAACCAAAATCCGGGAATCGAAATGGCAATATTGGAACCCAAAGACACCAGACGGTCGATCCACCCTCCCGGTTTGATTGCTGATAAAACTCCGAGAAACGCCCCGCTGACAATCGATACCAGCAGAGCCGAACCCATAAGCATGAGCGTTGCCGGAACGCGCTCGACGATTTGTTCCGCTACCGGTCGATGATTTGAGTATGAATATCCCCAATCACCTCGTAGCAGGGAACTGCTCCAGCGCAGATACTGGGTTATGATACTGTCGTTTAAACCCATTTTTTCGCGCATTAACTCGATATCTGCCGGTTGCGATTCCGGTGTGATATAGGCTGAGACCGGATCACCCGGGGCTATTTGAATTAACATGAAAGAGATGATCGAGACTGCAACCAACATCGGTATCGCTTGTAAGATTCTTTTAAGAATCAATCGAACCATCATTCCTCCTGGAAATAAGAAATCGCCATGTTAGGCGATTTCCATAAGATTATTTGTAAATCTTGTTCATAAAGTTGAACATGTGGATCGGAGCAGGCATCGCCTGTTCGATTCCTTTAAACTCTTTGGCAACCGCGACGATCGAATTGGAGTTCGCAATCGAATATTGGACAACGTCCTCACTCACGATGCGCTGAATTTCATTATACATCTCTTCTCGTAGGGCGTCATCCGTTTCTTTGGCAGCTTCGTCAAACAAGCGGTCGACCTCCGGGTTGAAGTAACCACTGAAGTTGCTTGCGCTATCTGAGCGGAACAGCGACATATATCCATTAGGATGCGTTCCCATAACATAACCGTTAGCTGCTAACTCAAAATCCATGTTGCTTTTGTCAAGCAGTTTCTCGATAAAGGTCGCACGCTCCAAAGGCATTAACTCGACAGTGATGCCGATTTCCCGTAACATTTCCTGGACCAAGACAGCTTCCTTTTCCTGATCCGTATTGGTGGCTGTGTACATGAAGCGCAGAGTCAAATCTTCAACACCGGCTTCCGCCATGAGTTGTTTGGCTTTCTCCAAGTCAAAATCATACTTTTCGACGTCTTCAGTATAGTAAGCAGTATTACTCGAGAAGGGTGAATAGGCCGGTCGGGCAAAACTGTCTCCCCCAAATGCACCGTCAAGCAGTATTTGTTTATCGATAGCATAGGCAATCGCCTGACGGACTCGAATATCTTCTAACGCCGGATTGTTCACGCGCATGAAGATATTGGAAACCATGCCTTCGTCAAAAGTATACAGGTTGAAATTCTCATTATTGTTGAAACGATCGAATGAGTTGCTCTTGATGTAGGCGGCATGGATCTCGCCGTTCTCCAGTGCAACTAGTTGAGCGTTTGCATCGGGAATGACCCGATATACCACGCTGTCCAGTTGAGCTGTTTCACCATGATATTCTTCATTTCTTACCAGAGTATACGTCTCTCCACTTTTGTGTTCCGCGAACTGAAACGGTCCGGTTCCAATCGGTGACTGGTTGGCACTGTTCTGGCCAACATCAGAACCTTCAAAAATGTGCTTGGGGATTGGACGAATCGCAGAAATCGAGTTAAGAAACGGTATACTGACTTCTGCCAGCTTGAATTCGACCGTACGGTCGTCTACTTTGGAAAAACTGATCGGTTGTCCGTTTTGGATCAGACTGGAGCGATACTTGGCCGCTTGTGACTCGTCGAGCACAGTTTCCAGGGTAAATATGACATCGTCAGCTGTCAATGGTTGACCATCGTGCCACTTGATCCCCTCTTTCAACACCAAGGTATAACTCAAAAAATCTTCTGATGGTGTCATAGACTCGGCCAGAATATAATGGATGTCCGAACCTGAAACTGTATAAAGCTCTTCGAACAGGGGTCGGGCAATGGTCAATGATACCCTGTCGTCTGCATATAGTGGGTTCACGATCGTCGGATCACTTCCAATGGCAAACATCATGGTGCCACCATTGTCTGCCGGTGTTTCTTCTGAACCAGTTTCTTCGGTCGTTTGCTCGGCCGGTTCCTCTGTTTCGGCAGGTGCAGCCGGGGAACAGGCTGTAACCAGCAAAACAATCAGAAGTAATGTAATCATTATGCTTTTTTTCATATCTTCCTCCTTAAGGTCAAACTAGTAGAAATTTTAACACATCCCTGAGACAAACTAACATTGTGTTTTCTTATTCAATCTAGCGCCTAACTTAATCAAGTCAATGAACAACGAAAAACCGGCCAAGACTAACCCTGCCGGCTCTGATACGTGACATCTTGTGGAATTTATCTGTCCCGTCGGATATATTCAAACGGGGTCAAACCGGTTTCAGCTTTAACAATCCCGGCAGCGTGGTATTGAGAATATCCAGCTACCTTTGCTACCTCACTGGCAGACTTTGTTTCAGCCATGCAAACTCATATCTTAGTCAAATGATATGCTGCAAATTGATCGATTTCTTGACTTCAACTGCTATCTGTATCGAGTTAATGATGCTATTACCGATTCGTTAGAAAAAATGTTTTTTCAGTGACAGACCGCTAGAAACCCTTGGTCTGCCTTGATCCGAGCTTTTTTATCAATAATCTAACAGATTCTTCGACCGACTCGACAAGAGGGTCCAAGTCGGGGGGATGTTTGCAATATTTTCCAGATGGGGTATACTAAAAGTACCGAAGAATAACCTTGCGATTTGAACCGCAACGAAGAAAAAGGGATCCCGGAGTTAGTGTGAAAATCGATCAAGCCTTCAATGGAAGATCAACGTTCACCGCAGGGAACCCACCTGGGAAACCGGGTTTCAAAATCCAGGGCCCTTCGGTACTAACATGGAAATTTCCCCCGCAAGGGGGATTTCCTTTTTTTATTTATCACCTTGATTGCTCGCACGATTGACGATGCTTCCCGTCTACAGACGCAGACTTTTAAGCAGGTCGATCTCGTCGGCATACCCGGACAGCTCGTTCGGCGTTTCAAGCACAAATGGTAGATTTTTTAGTTTGGGGTGATTGATGACCCGTTTGATCGTCTCGATCCCCAGATCTCCCTGCCCGATCTTCTCGTGGCGGTCTTTTTTTGCCCCGATCGAGTTTTTCGAATCATTCAAATGGATCGCTTTCAGCCGGTCCAGTCCGACCACTCGGTCAAACTCATCCAATACACCGTCCAAATCATTGACAATATCATAGCCTGCCTCATGCAGGTGACAAGTATCAAGACACACTCCCATAATCTCCTGGCGTTCGACACCTTGTATGATATCTCTCAAGTGTTCGAAGCGGTATCCGATTTCACTGCCTTTTCCTGCCATACCTTCTAACAGCAAGGTCCCGGGAGTATCCTCGGTAATGATATCATTTAATAGTTCGATGATCAGCTCGATACCTTTTTCTTCTCCCTGTCCGACGTGTGAGCCGGGATGGAAATTGTACAATACATCATCAAAGTGCTTTAG
>JAAZLX010000117.1 GCA_012799095.1 Tissierellia bacterium | reverse complement strand
TCAGACTTTCAAACGGCGTGTGAACGTCCGCCATATTCGGCCCCAGACTGATCATATCGAGTTGGCCGATCTTATCTTGAAGAATACCGCATTCGACACCGGCATGAATAGCTGTCGTCACAGCTTCTTGTCCGGTAATTTGGCTATAGGTTTGCTTGAACAACTCCCTGATTTTCGAATCCGGGTTATATTCCCAGCCCGGATAATTCCCTTGGGTGATGGCGGTTCCGCCGAAGGCCTGAGCCAAATATACAAACTGATCGATCAAGACCTTCTTTTTTGATTCTACAGAAGATCGATGGGCTGACTCAAACTTGACCACATCATCCTCACTCAGTAGCACCCCAAAATTAGTCGACGTCTCGACCAGACCAGGAAAATGTTGACTCATAGCTTGGACACCTTGTGGTACCAGGTTCAACAGACCTATCACGCGTTGAGCTGATTCAGCGTCTAAGACTTTATCCGGTACATCAACAGGTGTGATCATGACATGTAGGCCGGGATCAGATTCAGCATATTCTTTTTGGAAAACAGCAGCAAGCTGATCGATTTTATCGGAAATATCCTCGTTCGATACGATCGTAGCAAAGGATTGCTTGGCAATCGCATTCATTTTTTCGCCACCGCTTACCGAAGCGATTTCTATCTCCTTTAACTCAGACAGGACCCGTCCGAGCAATTTATTCGAATTGGCTCTGTTCTTATCAATCTCTACTCCGGAATGGCCGCCGGCCAGGCCATAGATCCTAAGCTGATAAGCCAATTGATTTTTCGGTTTGATATAATTCACCGGAATTTCAATGACATTTCTTACCCCACCGGCACAACCGGTCAAAAAGATTCCTTCGGACTCTGAATCGAGGTTGATCAGTGTCTTGCCTTGGAACAGGCTTCCGTCGACGGATGCTGCACCCAGCAAACCGACTTCTTCATCGGTCGTGATCAACACTTCGATCGGGGGATGGTCTAATGTATTATCGTCCAATATTGCCATGGCCATAGCAACGGCGATACCATTATCCGCCCCCAGCGTAGTACCTTCGGTTTTAATGGTGTCTCCATCGATCACGACAGGCAGAGGCTGGGTGGCAAAGTCAAAGTCTAACTCATCCAGTTTGACGCAGACCATATCCATATGGCCTTGCAGGATAATCGCCGGCTTGTCTTCATAACCCGGTGAAGCCGGTTTATAAATGATGACATTCAGGGCATCATCTTGGATCACTTTCAGATTTCGCTGTTCAGCAAATTGAACTAAATAATCTGAAATCTGCTTTTCTTCTCCGCTGCAGTGAGGAATTTTGGCCAGTTCTAAAAAATAATCGACTACTTTACTTGTTGCCATGTTTGCTCCTTCTTTTTTTCATTAAGTTTTCTTTTATTCCATAACTATCGTCAATGAATGAATTGATTCCCGGCTGATCTCTTGTGCCACCATACGATAAATCACGAGCCATTATGATTGCCTCGTCTGAGGCGACGAATAATCTGATTGCCGATGTCATATAGTTCGTCAGTTTTTAATAAATATAAAATCCCGGTATACACCACTGCACCGATCGCTGCAGATGACAAAGCCATTGGTATAGCCGTCAAACTGCTCATTGGTGTCAACCAACGTAACATAACAAGGAAGAGAAACATCACCGTTCCTGCCGCCAGGCTCTTATACATCGAGGGGCTGGTTAGCTCAATATTCTCTTGGTGGAATAATCGTCTTGCCTGCCAGGCAATGATCAAGACACCCATTGCGGAAGCAACCGAGGTCGCCAGAGCCAAACCCCTGGCTCCCCAGAATCTGACAAAGATAAAGTTAAGCACGATATTGATACCTATCATAATAAATGTCGGTACCATCGGTTTTTTCGGCATGTGGAGTGAAAAGTATAACTTGCCGAACATTTCCATCATCGCCCGCGTCACAATGGTGGGCGCATAAAAGAACAGAATACTGCCGCCGATGGCAGCTGCTTCTAAGGTATAGCGGCCACGAACAAATAAAATGGTCATGATTTCTTTACTTAAAAACATCGTCCCCAGCGCGATCGGTACCATCATGATCAACAGAACAGACAAGTTTTGTTTTGTGATTTGAAATACTTCCCGTTTATTATCAGCACTGGATAACTTTGATTGTTTTGTGAACAAGACACTCGACAAGCTAAGCACCAGGACGGATTGAAACATCATATTGACCCGGTTGGCATAGTCCATGTTTGAGACGACACCATCGCCCAGACTGGAAGCCAGCGCAATATCTACCAAGACATTGATTTGTCCGGCAGCTATCGTCAATAGAATCGGTATGATCATGATCCAGAACATCCGGAGATACGGATCACTCAATGTGGGCTTCAGATTGATTACCGGCTTGGTCTTCCAATAAGGGTAAAACACCCAGAGAAACTGTGCCAGATAGCCCACAATGGTCGCTGCGGCGATTATTGTCAGGTTGCCGCTTCGATTCAGTAATGCTCCGGCTATAATGATAATATTCATCGGTATGCCTACGAAGGCTGCAATATAAAAGCGTTCTTTTTGCTGCAGCCAGGCAATGATGGTATAGGCCAAGACCTGTAAAGGAGCAATAATGGCAATGATCCTGGTATACTTGACTGTCATAGCCAGTTTATCAGCTTCAAATCCCGGAACAAACAATTTAGTGATTGGTCCGGTAAATAGAATAATGATCAACAAGGCAACCAGCGACAAAAAGGTCACGATGGACAAAAAGTTTTGAAAGAATTCTTCTCGCTTGTTATTTCGTTCGGCAGATGACAATATCGGTATAAGAGATGCATTTAGACCGACTGTAAATAAAGACACGACCATTCCCGGCACGATCATTGAGCTTTTATAGACATCGGCCAACAAAGACGCCCCAAAGGTCCCGGCGATGGCAACCTCTCTTAAAAAACCGGTGATCTTACTGATCAGGACAAACACCATGACCAGTCCGACGGTTCTTCTCATTTTATTGCCTCAACACTGATCCGAATCTCATTGACCATCGATTCGCTTTCCGCAAACGAAATTCGATACAATATATGGGCTATTCCAAATCCGTTTTCCATATCTATATCGATATTCAGCGTAGCGACATCGGTCACAAAGCTACCGTCCGGTGTTTGATAGACGATTCGTTCTTTATAGCCTTCTTTAAAATGCATCACATAGTTTTCATCACCACTGATGCTGCGCGTCACAAAGTCAGGACCGATTTCGATCTGACCCAGGATCGGTTGGTCTGATTGATAGAGTCGCGACTCATCAAAAGCGTACGTGTATGATTGATTATGTTGTTTCATATCACTCTCAGTAAAGAACACCATTTGGCTTTCGCTTTCAGCGCCTCTATCAAAAATAGTTTTTATGGTTAAATTAGCTGTTTGATTTGTCATTGTATTCCTTAATTGTCGAAGTGGCTCGGATCCATTGGGCATATCGGGAAATTTCCTGTCTGGCTGCCTCTAGCTCGGTTCGCGATCGATAAACCGCAAATACGACATTGCCCGAACCTGTCATTATGCAATCGAGTGGCTTGGTTTGCTGCATTTGTTCTTTTAGGTGAGACACTCTGGAATCCAGACGAAACGCCGGGGCTTCCAGGTGATTAAAGCACGGTCCTAGGATACCATTATTCCAAGACTTCGTAAATAAATCAAACTCTCCTGTGCAATCATAGTCAGATGGTTGCAGCGTGCGATAGACATCCACAGTAGATATTTTCCCTTTTGGTCTGGCCAACAGGATGTGAGGAACATCAATGGGGCTAACCGGAGTGATGTCAACCCCGGTCCCCTCGACTAATGCCGCCCGAGAGTCGATAAAAAAAGGCACATCCGATCCCAAGGTCGATCCGATTTGTTTCAGGTCATGATTGCTCAAACCAAGTGAAAAAAAGCGGTTCAGCCCAACGATCGTAGCAGCGGCATCACTGCTGCCTCCACCGAGTCCGGCTCCCACAGGGATCTGTTTGTTTAATTCTACCCGAACCGGAGGAAAGTCAATGGCCTGTTTCAATTGTTGTGCCGCCCGCACCACCAGATTATTCTGTTTCATCGGGCGATTGCGTGAAATAAACTGATCCTGATTCGATTGATGAAACACAAGAACATCATGCAAGCGTATCTGCTGCATGATGCTTCTCAGGTTGTGAAACCCATCCGGCCTTTTACCTAAAATTTCCAAGTAAAAATTAAGCTTGGCATGAGCTTTAATTTTCATTCGATACTCCATTGGAATTTGGTTGATACGTCGGCACGAGATCGGTCAGGAATTGGACCAATACCGGACGATCATCCTGACTGACGATCCCCCTTAAGATCGATAATCGTTGTTCCAAATCTTCCAGTGGAATGCTTTCAGGATTTTCGATAAAGATTTTATTGTGATCCGTTTTTTTAGCCGTCGATGTATCAAGGAGTAATTCCTCGTACAGTTTTTCACCCGGTCTTAGACCCGTGACGACGATTTCGATATCTTTTCCGGCTTCAAGTCCGGAAAGACGAATCAAATTTTCCGCCAGATCCATGATTCTTACCGGCTCACCCATATCCAATATAAATATTTCACCACCATTTGCCATAGCCCCGGCCTGTAATACCAGCTGACAGGCTTCCGGGATCGTCATAAAATAACGGTTGATATCTTCGTGAGTGACAGTGACCGGACCGCCGTCTTTGATTTGTTGCTTAAACACCGGGATCACACTGCCGCTCGAACCAAGGACATTTCCAAAGCGAACTGCTACAAATTCAGTTTCTGAAATGTGATCAAATGCTTGAACGATCATCTCTCCGATCCGTTTGGTCGTGCCCATGATATTGGTCGGATTTACTGCTTTATCGGTTGAGATCATGACAAATTTCGATGTTTTTATCTCATGTGACAAACGCACCATATTGTAGGTACCAAACACATTATTGAGCACCGCCGATTGCGGACTGTCTTCCATCAGTGGAACATGTTTGTGGGCGGCGGCATGGAATATGATTTCGGGACGGTATTTAAACATCAGATTTCTCATCCGCTCATAATTTCTGACTGAATCGATCAGGACAGTCAATTTCATATCCGGATATTTTTTTTGAAGCTCCAGTTGAACTTCATATACATTGTTTTCGTATATATCGATCAATATCAATTCCTTGGGTTGATAGCGGGCGATCTGGCGGGCAAGCTCTGAGCCGATCGAGCCACCGCCGCCAGTAATCATGATCACATGACCGTTGATAAATTGATTCAATTTTTTCGAGTCGAGTTGGATCGGTTCACGGCCCAGCAAGTCTTCGATCGACACATCCCGAATGCTGGACAAATGAACCCGGTTATCAATCAACTCAAAAACACCCGGGATGGTTTTTACACTTGCTCCGGTTATAGAAGCCCGTTCCAGGTAATCTTTTCTTTGTTCCGTTGTTGCTGATGGCATGGCAAAAATAATCTCATCAACCTTGTACTTGTTGACAATATTTTGAATTTGCATTCGGTTTCCCAGAACCGGTACGCCATGGATCGAATTTCCGATCTTTTTTGTATCATCGTCGATAAATGCCACGACTTTGGACCGTAAACTGGCATTTTTTCGAATCTCACGAAGTACCATGACACCGGCCTCACCTGCACCAAGAATAAGCACCCGCTTGTGAGGTCCTTTGACAAGTCTGAGCGATCTGGTAGATAGCAGCCGTTCAATGATCCGAATACCACCGAGAAAAAACATATCCAGAATAATTACAATAGCAAAGATACTGCGTGGAATGCCCGAGTCTGTGCTGAGAAGATATACGTCGGCAATCAGATTGGCGACAAACACAGCAGCAATCACGCGAATATATTCATTGACACTGGCATAACGCCACAGAATCCGATACAACCCCGCCAAGATAAAAACGATTGCTTTAATCGTGAGAATATACGGCAGATGTCTGATGGTTGCATTTAAGGTGATCTCAGGGATGTTCGATTCAAAGCGAAGTATCAATGCAATATAGTATGCAATGATAAGCAACAAAATATCAAAAATAAAAAGCAGGTATTTTCTTCCTCGCGTCATGTACTACCTCTCATCTTATTACCCCGATTATACTACATATGGTGTCGGCTGTCATTTTGGCAGCCCTGTATGAACTGGTGGTCTCAACATAAAGAAGGTGATTCATTAAATGAATCACCCTGAATGCTTTCCTAGTTGAAGATATAATGTAAGGTGTCCTGGTATACTTTTTGTCGATTTCTCTCGTTCAGTACTTCATGACGCATGCCCTCGTAATAGATTTCCTCAACATGGGGGTTTCCATACTTGCGATAACGTCTAGCCAGTCGTTTGACCGTTTTTCCATAATCACTGACCGGATCCTGTAAACCCGTCAGTAGAAGAACGGGTTTTTGAGTGTTTTTGATCGTATCGAGATCTTGCGCTTGTTTGATCAAATCGAACAGCGCCCGATAGGCTCCCAGGGTAAACTTCTGGCCCAAAACTTTATCATCCCGGTTTTTATCACCTTGTGCGATGTCAGTAGTCAGCCATTCGTGATCATCCTTGATCAATCCTTTTTTACGCATGCTTTTTCGTAAATTATTGAACGTCATATCATCCAGGACCTTAGAGGCCGAACGGTTTCCCTTGACCAGACGGATGCTACGCACCAGTGCTCGTCCGGCTTTTAATACGACC
>JAAZLX010000116.1 GCA_012799095.1 Tissierellia bacterium | reverse complement strand
ATCCTCCGAAAACGGCTAATCTAAAACACCAATTATTGCTACAAGGCAAAAACACAAAGCCCGAAAGCGGCTTAAATCAAGCACTTTCGGGCAAACAAAAAACCACCTGCTGACAAAATTCCTTTTATCAATAGATGGTATTTGATTTGGTGCAAGAGACGGGACTTGAACCCACACGGTATTACTACCACTAGCCCCTCAAGCTAGCGCGTCTGCCGATTCCGCCACTCTTGCGCATATAAAAGGATTATACCAGAAAGTGCCGTCGTGTCAAGCGGTTAATCGCATGAGAAGTTCCGAAGCAGCAGCTTTGAATTCTTCCAGAGTTCCATTATTCTGCAGGATGATCGAGGGCTTATTTCCCGGTTCTTTGAATGTTGCCAGTTTTTGCTCGGCATAGTCTCGACTGATACCATCACGCTGCATCAGCCGCTCGATTTGAATGTTCCGACTGGCGGTTACATAAATCGTCAGGTCAAAGTCTTCCAACATCTCCGATTCGAATAACAGTGGTGCTTCAAAGAATGCTAAACCATCGACAGCTTCAAGTTGTCGGCGACTTTCCTGAATGATCAAAGGATGAAGCAGACTGTTGAGAAGTTGTCTTTTTTTTGGATCTGAAAAAATGATTTTTCCCAGCTTGGACCGGTTAAGTTCATCACCATCAAACGCTTTGGGAAAGTGATCCCTGACCGCTTGATAACCCGGTGTATCAGGTTCAACTACCTGACGGGAAATTTGATCCGCATCGATTACCGTATAACCGGCTTGACGAATAAACCGTGATAAAGTGCTCTTACCCGAGGCGATACTTCCACCGATCCCGATCCACTTATGTTGTTTCATACCAATTCTCTCCGGTGTCAAGTGATACCCGAAGCGGCACAATCAATTGATATGCCTCTTCCATAGCTTCGACCACCAATCTTTTTAATTGATCTAACTCTGACTTTCTGGCATCAAAAATCAACTCATCATGCACTTGAAGAATCAGTTTACTGTCGAGACCTTGCTCCTTTAGTGCTCTATCGACTCGGATCATGGATAGTTTTATGATGTCAGCCGCTGATCCCTGGATCGGCGTATTGATGGCTGTTCGTTCAGCAAAACTACGTACATTATAGTTTTTGGCATGGATTTCAGGGATCGTTCGGACCCGTCCGAGCAGTGTCGTAACATAACCTTTTTCACGACACGTTTTGATCGCTTGATCCATGTACAGTTTGATTTTGGGATATTCTTCAAAGTAGCGTTGGATATATTCCTTGGCTGCCGTGATCGGTATATCAATATTTTCTGACAGCCCAAAATCACTCATCCCATAGACGATCCCGAAATTGACGGCTTTGGCCTCACGCCGCTGATCATACGTTACTTCATCATACGGTATGTCGAAAACTTTGGAAGCTGTCAACCGGTGGATATCATTGTCATTTTGATAAGCTTCGATCAGATGTTCATCGCCCGAGATGTGAGCCAGCACTCTCAGCTCGATTTGATTGTAGTCTGCTGCCAACAGGATGTGATCGTCATCACT
>JAAZLX010000115.1 GCA_012799095.1 Tissierellia bacterium | reverse complement strand
TTTCACTTTGAAACCGATCGGGATGAAATCTATTGGATCAATGACTACGATGCTTCAAGCAAACAGTTGGACTTCAGTCTGGTGATCTATCATCAGATCGGCGACGGACTTTACGAACGTCATGAAGAATTCCATACACAGTATGTCTATACTGAGAATGATATCAAACAATTAGCACCTGACTACACCGTTTCCCGATACTCCGGACAAGAACGGGACCTATATATTTTAAGGAAGAAGACCACATGAAGACCATACTTATCTTAGCAGTTATTGGCGGTTTCATTGGCTATATCACCAATGCAGTAGCTGTATACCTGCTGTTTCGTCCGTATGAAAAGGTCGGCCCTTTCCAGGGCCTTATTCCGAGGCGTAAAGCCGAACTGGCTGCCAGTCTGGGACGGACGATCGAAAATGAACTGATCAATCTAGACGGCATTATTACAAATGTCGTGGATGAACTTGATTTAGAAAAAGTCAAACAGGAGGTAGCTGCCAAGCTGTCAAAAGCGCTCAAAGAAGAGTTACCGGCCATCGTCCCGCCGGCGCTGATAGACAGTCTGGTCAACAAATACATCGAACGGCGAGGTGATGAGCTGTTTCAGGACCTGATCCACAGCCTGAGTCAGAACACAAGTAATCTACAGGTAGTCAGCCGTCATGTCGAACAAAAAATCCTAGAACTCGATCTGGCCCGGGTGGAGGAATTAGTTTATGAAGTTGCCCGAACTCAGTTGCAATTCATCATCTGGTTGGGTGGGGTCCTCGGCTTTATCATCGGGGTAATTCAAGGACTTCTGGTAATATATGTATTGTAATTAAGCAAATTCGAGAGTATAATACGACTATAGCAACGATGAGAACGAGTACTTTTATTTCAATGCTTCAAGAGAGAGGCCGATGGTGGGAGTGCCTCAGATTGAATAAAAGGAAAACTAATCTCTAGCTTCGGCTCAGTACTATTAAGGAAACTGCCGACGCCGCGAGGCGTTACAAGCGTTGAGATGTCTTCGGACAAATTAGGTGGAACCGCGAACGATCGCCCTATGGGACGGTCGTTTTTTATTAGGAGGAAACATGATCCAGATAACATTACCCGATGGAAACAAACGAAGTTATGAGGCTGGTGTCAGCCTGCATGAAATCGCCCTGAGCATTTCACAAGGACTGGCCCGAAATGTCGTCGGAGCAGTTGTTAATGGCGAAACCAAGGGCTTACAAGAAACACTGTCACAAGATGCTGAGGTTCGATTTGTCAAATTTGAAGACCCGGAAGGCAAACAGGTCTTTTGGCATACCAGCGCTCACATTATGGCTCTGGCAGTCCAAAGATTGTTTCCCGATGTCAAGTTTGCTATCGGTCCGGCGATCGATGATGGCTTTTACTATGACTTTGATACGGAACATCGTTTTTCACCGGAAGATCTAGCCAAAATCGAAGCCGAAATGAAAAAAATCGTGACTGAAGGTCATGAATTAGTTCGAAGCGAGATGAGTCGAGAAGAGGCGATAGAATTTTTTGAACCGCTGAATGAGGTGTACAAGCTTGATTTGATCGAAAACTTTGAACAAGGTGAGACCATCAGCTTCTATACTTTAGGTGAGTTCATCGACCTATGTAAGGGACCTCACTTAAAAGATATTTCCAAGGTCAAACAGGTCAAGTTGCTTAACATTGCCGGAGCTTATTGGCGAGGTGATGAGAACAACAAAATGCTACAGCGGATCTATGGGACTACCTATGAAAAAGCCAAGGATCTGGAAGAGCACCTGCAGCGGATAGAAGATGCCAAGTTGCGCGATCACCGCAAAATCGGAAAAGACCTGGATTTATTTATGGTCAATCCGGACGTAGGCAGCGGTCTGCCTTTTTGGCTACCCAAGGGTGCGACTATTCGTCGATTGATCGAGCGTTATATCGTGGATAAGGAAATCGCGCTGGGTTATGATCATGTCTATACACCGATCCTGGCGGATGTCGCATTATATAAAACCAGCGGTCACTGGGATCATTATCATGATGATATGTTCCCCCCGATGGAGCTTGAAGGCGGAGAAATGTTGGTCTTACGGCCCATGAACTGCCCCCACCATATGGAAGTATACCGGCGTGATATCCACAGCTATCGTGAGCT
>JAAZLX010000114.1 GCA_012799095.1 Tissierellia bacterium | reverse complement strand
CATTGCTAACGCAGTCGAGGTATATCTATCCCGGGGGGAAAGTGCATGCAACATCTGTTTGACTTCAAGCTCTGAGCGGGCGATCCGGCCGATCAGGCTGAACTCGGTCATACCCAGCTCAGGATAGGCTTTACTGGTCAGCTCGGCTCGCAGGATCTCCGGTTCATCACGGTGTTTCAGTAACAACTGACCGAACTCAATAAATAAGCGTCCGCTGTCAGTACATTGGGCCGGGGGATCGAACATTCCCTCGATCTGTGAATCGTCATCCGGCTTCTGATAAAGAAATCTAGACCCGGCAATGTTGCCGCATAGAGCTCCCAGCATTGTTTACCTCGCTTTAATAGTCGTGTCGCCCTTCCATCGCCTTCAGTAGAGTGATCTCATCAGCAAATTCGAGGTCTCCACCGATCGGGACCCCGTGAGCAATCCGGGTTATTTTCGCCACTTTTCCATGCATGGTTTTCGATAGATAAACAGCCGTGCTTTCACCTTCAAGGGTCGGTGAATTAGCCAGGATCAACTCCTGGACCTGGCCTGTTTCAAGACGTTTCTCGAGTGATGCGATCGTCAGATCCTGTGGTCTGACCCCATCAAGCGGCGAGATCCGACCGTGTAACACATGATATAAGCCATGATATTCACGCGTCTTTTCGATCGCAATCAAATCACGCGGCGTATCGACCACACAGATGATCGATTGGTCACGTTTTTTATTGGAACAGATGCTGCAGAGATCTTCTTCTGTCAGATGGTGGCACTGCTTGCAGTAGTGAACCTTCTTTTTCATCTCAACCATCGCCCTGGCCAGCTTTGTGACCTCTGATTCGTTCATTTCGATCAGGTTGTATGTTATTTTGATGGCACTTTTGTAGCCGATGCCCGGCAGCTTGGCGATCTCGTTGATCAGGTCAATGACTGATTCAGGATAATAATCCATTTACAGCCCGGGAATATTCAAACCGCCGGTGACTTTGCCCATGGTCTTTTCCATATGCTCTTCTACCTGGCGATATGCTTCGTTAACAGCTGAAATGATCAAATCCTGCAGCATTTCGATATCTTCGGGATCTACTACCATTTCATCCAAGGTGATGCTCTGCAGCTGACGTTTGCCGTTGATCACAACCTCGACTGCCCCTCCGCCGGTCGTGACTGTAAACACCTTTTCTTCGGCTTCGGACTGAGCTTTCATCAAGTCTTCTTGCATCTTCTGCATCTGTTTCATCATGTTGTTCATGTTTTTGCCTCCCATACCGGGGAAGCCGCCTTTTTTTGCCATATTTCTCTCCTTACTTGATTTTCAGTTTTTCCACATCACCGACAAACGCTTTGAGCATATCGAGATCCGATAACTCCTGCGTCTCAGGCTCCGGTGCTTTTTCCGCCTCAGGTATCAGGCGCATGTCTTTGCCAAATACCTTGGCGATCGCTTGTCGAAGCGGTTTTTGATACTCCGGATCCTGAAGATTTTTTACATAATATTCTCCACCCGGTTCAAACTTCAGGCTGAGAAGATCGTTTTCCGTTTTCTCGATCTTACCTTCACTTAACAGAAAGAACAGATGCTGATGACCGTCTTCACGGATCTGTCGCAACATCCTCTCCCAATACATCGGGACATCCTTGGGCTGGATCACATCCGGTACCGGGGCTTCTTCCTTAATCACTTCGATCTTTCGCTTTTCGACCACTTTTTTGACTTCCAGCTGTTCCATACCGTGTCCCATTTGAGCCGCTCTGATCAGAGCCATCTCTAATGATAGTCTGGGCAATGAAGCAAACCGAAGTTTACGATACGTCTCATCGAACAGGTCGATCACCTGTTGGATCAGCCCGGCCTCGACCTCACGATAGTTATCGACAAAATCCAGGATGGAAAAGCTGACCACCTGCTCCAAACGTTGCCGGTTGGGGATCAGTTTGGTCATCAGCAGAGCTCGCAAAAAATCAAGACATTCTTCCAGAATATTCCCGATTTCTTTACCTTCACGCATGATGTCATCGATCTCACTGACCGCATCATCGATCCGGCCGGAAAAGACAGCGCTTAAGAGTTGATCGGTCCGTTCGCGGCCCAGCAGGCCAAGCGAAGTCCGAACCGCCTGTTCTGTCAGTCTTCCCTGGGATAATGACAATGTCTTGTCCATCATGCTGAGTGCATCACGGACGGCACCACCAGCATGGTCACTTAATATTTTCAGCGCACCGATTTCATACTCGACCCCTTCATTTTGGGCAACATATTCCATACGTTCCACCATAGCTGCCTGATCGACCCGGCGGAAGGTGTAACGCTGACAGCGCGACAAAATGGTTTCAGGGATTTTGTGAAGTTCGGTTGTGGCCAGAATAAATACCACTTGTTTCGACGGTTCCTCCAGCGTTTTCAGCAGGGCATTAAAGGCTTCTTTCGACAACATCTGGACCTCGTCGATGATATACACCTTATATTTGGATCCGGCCGGCACAAAGTGTGAATTCTCGCGCAACTCACGGATGTCATCCACCCCGTTGTTCGAGGCGGCATCGATTTCTATCACATCCATTTGAGCGTTGTTTTCAAAGGCCAGGCAGGAAGCACACCGATTACACGGATTGCCTTCCTGAGGATCCAAACAGTTGATGGCTTTGGAGAACACCTTTGCCATCGAGGTTTTCCCGGTGCCCCGGATGCCATTGAATAAATAGGAATGGCCGAAGCTAAGGGTTTTGACCTGATAACGCAGCGAATCGGTAATTTCAGTTTGTCCGGCAAAGTCATCAAAATCGACCGGCCGGTACTTTCGGTACAGGGCTAAATAACTCACTATTCACCTCAATTCAAGGATATCTTTATTATACCATGCTTGGGCCTCTCAGACCTCCTGGTGAGCATCTTGTGGTACAAAAGCGCAGAAAAAGTCTGTTTCACAGTTTTTAATACCCGGTCTGAGTCTTAACAGAAAAAGCTGCTGCCCCTATCAGGGACAACAGCTTGTTTATTAGACTATCATTTTCAGGACTTCGCGGACTTTTGCTTGGTCGTCTTCGCTCAGTTCCAGACACTTATCCAGATGTTGTTCAAAGATCATTCCCCGGGCTTTGGACACCCCGGAAGAGATCGCCTTGACCTGGATCAGAATATCATGGCAGTCCTTGTCTTCCTCGATCATCTGGATCACCCCGCCGATATGGCCCTGGATGGTCTTGAGTCGATTGAGGATCTGTCGCTTCTTTTCCATCAGATAAACAGGTTGGTGTCTGCCATTTCGGCTTCACCCAGATAGGCTGCGACACCGCCAAGCTCGATGCCGTCGATCAGTTCTTCTTCTCGAATTCCCATCAGATCCATGCTCATATTGCAGGCGATCATCTTGACACCGCCTGCTAGGGCTTGTTCCATCAGTGATTCAAGGGAATCGACCCGGTTATCTTTCATGATCTTTCGAATCAGTTTGGCCCCGGCACCCATAAAGTTCATCCGGCTCAGCCCGAGCTTTTTGGTTCCCCGAGGCATCATGGAAGCGAATGCCTTTTGGATGAAGGGTTTTTTCAGCGAAATCTTGTCATGACGCCGTAAGATGTTCAATCCCCAGAAGGTATAGAACATTGTGACTTGTCGTCCCATGCTGGCGGCACCGTTGGCAATGATCAAGGCAGCGATGGCTTTGTCCAGATCTCCGCTGAACACCACCATCGTTTTATTATTTGGTATTTCAGTCAATTGTTGGCTGACCGGCTGATTGCTGCCTTTGCGAAGTTTGGCTACTATCGTTTTTTCTTCTTTATCAATGCAAAGCAGAGTATTACCTGTGCGGGAACACCACATCGGCATGTCGCGGTAGAACCCCTGGTCAGTCGATATGACTTCCAGAATTTGGCCATCCTTTAAGTTTTCCAATGCCTGAGCGACCTGAAGGATCGGTCCGGGACATTGCGCTCCGGCAACATTTAGTTTCATATCCGGCTCGCCATGGACATCAAATTTTGCTTCCGCTGTACCGATCGTTGCAGTAGCACGAGGTGTTATGATGTTTTTGTCCTGATGGAATGAATTCCAGGCGGGTAATCCGGCACTCAGCACACGGACGTTACGGAAGCCGTGTTGCTTCATGATCCGTGCTCCCAAATAACTGCGAACTCCCAAAGAACATAGGATGACATACGATTTTTCTCGATCCAACTCGTTCATTCTTTGTCTGAGTTCACCCATTGGGATATGAATCGCTCCATCGATCGAACCCATCATCAGCTCGGCTTCTTCTCTCAGATCGAGGAATGTGTAATCACTTTTTTCTTGGACCAGGTGCATTGGGGTTATAAATTCTACCAGTCCTTCGATAATATTTTCCGCCACAAAACCGATCATGTTCATCGGATCCTTGGCGGAATTGAAAGGCGGAGCATAAGCCAATTCCAACTCTTTCAAATCAGTCACGGTCCCACCCAATCGCTGGACGGTCGCAAAGACATCGATTCGTTTGTCGACCCCCACATCACCTACGATCTGACAACCGAGGAGTTTTCCTTCCGGCAGACTGAACATCGCCTTGATATACAACTCGGTGACTCCCGGGTAATACGAAGCATGGTTTTTGGCATTGATCATCGCAATATCATAATCTTGTTGATAGACTTGACCCATTGCGATCAGGTTTTTCTCATTTAAACCGACCCCGGCTACATTATATTCGAATACTTTGGCAATCGATGTCCCCTGGGATCCATTGTAGGTATGTTTTTTCCCTGACACCAGATTGTCAGCAGCCATCCGACCCTGCTT